>CAURTW010000047.1:0-11823 GCA_963527705.1 uncultured Streptococcus sp. | reverse complement strand
GAAGAGGGCAACTAAGCTATAGAAATAGGCCACTAGGGTTCCCAGAGCAACCAAGGTATCCATGTTGGAATTGTGCTTTTTAAAACTAGCCCAGGCGCTTCTGATATATGGAACTCCAGCTACCAGCATAATGGGGGTTGTGGCTAAAAAGGTGCCCCAACGCATGACTTGGTGACTAATTCCTCCTGTAGACATCCCAATCATAAGAATCACAAGAGGCACAGTAAAGATACTAGTAATCCAAAAACGTTGTAAAAGACTGAGAGACTTTTTGGTTTTTTCAACAACGGTGTAGGTTCCCTTTTGCATCTTCATGCCACAAGAAAACTCGTGCTCACCCAAGTCTTGAGGCGTAAAGCGAATAATTTTTTCCTCATCTTGAGCGATTGGTTCTAGAATCCCTTCTTCTTCGAAGAGAACTTCTTTATAACAGTTTGAAGGTGTCACACGGTGAAAAGTAATCTCAGCAGGAATCCCTTTTTGCAGTTGAATGTGGGCTGGATGGTAGCCTTTGTCTGCCGTGATACGGATTTTTTGAACACCATTTTCAAGACTTGCTTTTACAATTTCAGTCATATCATTCTCCTATTCTACAATCATCTTACCGTGCATCATATTCATGCCACATGCAAAGCCAAATTCTCCAGCCTGTTCAGGCGTGATTTCCACTACATACTCTTCCCCCATAGGCAAGTCCGCATGCACACCAAAATCTGGAAAGACAATCTGATCCAAACAAGGTGAAGGATCCTTACGGTCAAAGACAATGCGGGCTGGCACTGATTTTTTAAGAATAATCAACTCAGGCGTATAGCCCCCCATGACTTCCACTCGAATCTCTTGGTAGCCGTTTTTTTGCTGGGCCTTTTGTCCAGATTTTTCAGGCTTTTTGAAAAACCAAAACAAGATAAACGCGATAAGGGTAATACAAATAATGGTTACAATACTATTTAACATGACGTCTCCTTTACATACAATTACATTTTACTTCTGTTACTGCGCTTGATTTCTTCTCAGAAATCACAGCTTCCAAGTCTTCCAAGTCAGCCTGAGTAAAATCACATTCAGCAATCAAATCAGCCAACAAGTTCTTAATCCTACGAGAACAAACCTTGTCCTTGATATCTTGGACAAGTAAATCCCGACTTTGGTCCAAAGTTAAAAGGGCTGAATAGACAAAGGACTTGCCTTCTTTTTTCCGAGTCAGACACTCTTTCTCAACCAGACGAGCCAAAAGAGTTTGAATGGTCGACTTGGACCAATCGAACCGCTCCGCCAGAACCCTGATCAAATCCGTACTGGTCTGCTCTCCTTGCATCCAAATAATCTTCATGACCTGCCATTCTGCATCTGAAATCTGCATAATCACACCTCCTAAATCTACATTTGTCGATTACAAATATTAGTATACTTCAAAAATCTACATTTGTCAACTGTGAAATTCGAATCTTTCTTTTTTTTTAAAATCTTCATGACAAAAGTGTTTAAAACACAAACAAAAACCTCCACATCAAGTGGAGGCAATCTCTTTTATCAATACAATTTTAAGTCGCGTGGGTCAACTGGGAAGGTTGGGTTGTATGGGTTGTGACGGAGTTTGAAGTGTTTGACATCTTCAATAGTCTGAGTTCCAGACAACTGCATGACTGTCTTCAATTCCGCATTCAAATGCTCAAAGACTTGACGCACACCGACACTACCACCGAGGGCCAAACCATAGATGACAGGGCGGCCAATAGCTACCAAGTCTGCTCCTGAGGCCAAGGCTTTAAAGACGTGTTGACCACGACGAACACCTGAGTCAAAGACAATTGGCACGCGTTTGTCAACCGCTTCAGCTACTTCTTGAAGTGAATCGAAGGCAGCTGGTCCACCGTCGATTTGGCGGCCACCGTGGTTGGTTACCCAGATACCAGAAGCACCTGCGGCAAGCGAACGTTCAACGTCTTCACGGCATTGTGGCCCCTTGACATAGACAGGAAGACCTGAGTAAGCAGCGATAAATTCTACATCACGTGGAGACAAGCGTTGTTTAGCTGATTTGTAAACAAAGTCCATTGATTTACCAGCACCTTCTGGCAGGTATTCTTCAACAATCGGCATGCCAACTGGGAAGACAAAACCATTACGTTTGTCCACCTCACGATTGCCCCCTACAGTAGCATCTGCCGTCAAGACAATCGCTTTATAACCTTCAGCCTTGACACGGTCCATGATGTGGCGGTTGATTCCGTCATCCTTACTAAAATAGAATTGGAACCAGTGAGGTGTTCCTTGAAGGGCTTCCGTAATTTCTGGAAGATCTACAGTAGAGTAGGAACTGGTTGTATAGAGGGAACCAAACTCATGCACACCACGCGCAGTCGCCACTTCACCCTGTTCATTTGCCAATTTATGAGCCGCAACAGGCGCCATAATGATTGGTGAAGATAATTTCTCGCCTGCAAATTCAATCTCTGTACTTGGATTTTCTACATTGCAAAGTGTATGCGGAACGATGAGTTTGTGGTTAAAGGCACGAATATTCTCACGCAAAGTGAAAGTATCTTCCGCCCCACTAGCAATATAGCCAAATGCTGCTTTAGGAATAACTTGTTGCGCCATTGGCTCCAAATCATAAGTATTGATGAAATCTACATGACCTTCTGCATTGCTTGTTTTGTATGACATAAAATGCCCTCCTTAATAAGTAAGCGTTTACTTTGTATATTACAAAAATATCTTAACTCTTTTTTCAAAACTTTTCAAATATTTTGTTTGTAAATTTCATACTTTCAATCATTTTACAGAGATAATAAAAAATGATAAACTTTCTTAAGTTATGGAAATTCAAATAATCTTTTCATTTTCTAGTCTAAAAAAGAAATCAGGTAATCCTAGTGACTACCTGATTTTCTATGTTTTAGGCATTTTGCCAATTTTCTTGGTCTTCTTTAAAGCGTTTAAGGAGGTCCAGTCCTTCTGGTGTGATATAACCTTCTTCTTGGGCTAGGTGAATGAGCTCACTGTAGTTAGAAAGCGTCACAAGTTTGACACCTGCATCTGAGAAGTTCTTATCTGCTTTTGGCAATTGGTAGCTGAAAATCGCTACAACACCAAGCACATCTGCTCCTTCTCGCTTTGCTGCTGCTACTGCTTCAAGAACAGAACCACCTGTTGAAATAAGATCTTCAACCACTACCATTTTTTGACCTTGAGCTACCCGACCTTCAATTTGGTTACCAGCTCCGTGGTCTTTTGGTTTGCTACGGATGTAGGCAAATGGCAGGTTCATCTTGTCAGCAATGATGGCTCCGTGAGGAATCCCTGCTGTTGCAGTCCCTGCAATCACTTCAACCTCAGGAAAGGCTTCTTTGATAGCATCTACAAAACCATTTTCAATGAGAGTACGAGTTTCTGGATAGGCAAGAGTTACACGGTTATCTGTGTAAATCGGCGACTTAATACCAGATGCCCAAGTGAAAGGCTCCTCTGGTTTGAGGTAAACTGCTTGAATTTTCAAGAGGTGGCTAGCGATATCTTTAGCAAGTGTCATAGTATTCTCCTTTTATTTTTAAAATCTATTTCTTTAATTTCTGTCTTGGTTCCATTCATCTTTGATAGCATGATAAGCTGCAACAGGATCCTCAGCTTGGGTAATGGGACGTCCTACTACGATATAGTCACTACCGATTTGATAAGCATCCGCTGGCGTCATGACGCGTTTTTGATCTCCAACCGCAGCTCCTGCCGGACGAATTCCTGGCGTCAGACAGATAAAATCTGGATTGGTGGCTTCTTTGATGAGTTGCACTTCCTGAGCCGAGCAAACGACACCATCCAAGCCTGCTTCAGCTGTCTTTTTGGCATAGTGAATCACAGACTCTTGCAGAGTGGTTTGGATATTTTGAAAATCCTGCATCTGGCTTTCCGACGTTGATGTAAGCTGGGTCACAGCAATCAATTTGGCTTGTGTCCCCAGACCTTCACGCGCAGCCTTCATCATCTCTACACCACCAGCAGCATGAACATTCGTCATGTCTACACCAAGCTGAGATAAGACCTTCATGGCAGATTTGACTGTATTTGGAATATCATGTAGCTTGAGGTCCAGAAAGACACTATGTCCCAGTGACTTCAAATAACGGACAACTTCCGGACCCTCCGCATAATAAAGTTCCATCCCTACTTTTAGATAAAGACTTTCTTCTGCCGGGAAAAGAGATAAAAATTCCTTGACCGCCTCAAAACTAGGAAAATCAAGAGCAATAACTGGACGATGTTCACGCATACTTTTCTCCTTTTACCTTTACGAACAAGAGAGTATGGTCAAAAATAAACCACAAAAAAAGGAACCTGCCAACAGCAAGGTTCCACGAAAAATGGGTAGTCTCCACCCTTTCACCGTCTAACCTTAGCTGCCTCTCTGGACTGCTTTAAAGGTTTTTTACTATTCTATTATTTCTACTAGAACTTGTCAAGTAAAAACATGGCCACTGAAGAACTACGAGAGAAAAGCTAAACCCTAGCGACGCGATGAACGTTGGGACGTTTGGTTTCGATTACTCTCTTCCTCCAGCTTTTTCTTCTCTTCTTCCAATTTATTCTGCTGTTCTTCCAGTCTTTTCTTCTCTTCCTCTTTCTGTTTCTTCTCAGCTTCCTTAGCCTCTTGTTTGGCTTTTTCCTCAGCCTCCATAATTAATTTATCCGCCACTGTGTAACTGTAAATTCCAGCTTCCATATCAATCACACTCGGTTCTGATAATTGTGGCTTAATCTTACTGTAATATGGCAGTTTCTTACTCATTTCAGATAGAGGAACCAAGACCTCGTCCGAATCATTCATGGTCAATCGAATTAGATCTGATGTCACCTTACTTGGGGCTAGTTCCACCTTTTGGATAGCAGATTTGAGTTCGGGGCTAATTTGAGAAAGTTCTGAGGTAAAGGTCTTGATTTGTTCGCTGTTATTAAAGAGAACTGATATATAAGTTTCTGGCAGACTCACCAAACTTACCGCACTGGTCTCAAGCTGACCGCTTGAAAGGATTGGATAATGACTTTCTCCAGAAACATAGTAGGCCACAATATCATATTCCTTGACCTTGATTGTAAACTTGGTTGGAAATTGATAGACAAGCTGAGCTGATTCAACCCAATAGTTAGACTTGATCTGCTCTTCATATTTTGCCTTATCTAGCAGAAGGTTAATCGTATAATCCGAATCCTGAATGCCTGAAGCCTGTAGAATATCATCATCTTTAGTTTGCACTGTTCCCTCAACACGAATATCCTTCATGGTCGCATAAGGACTGAGCAAATAAGCAGAGACAACCAATAAAATCAGACTGAGAAACAAAATCGAGATAGCCCGCCAGATATGAACTCCTGGAATTTTCGGTTTGACCGGTTTTTCCTTTACAGGCTTTTTCTCTATTTTTTTATCCCGTTTATTCTGTTTCTTTGGCTCTTTGGATTTTGGTTCTTCTTTGACTACTTCTTTTTTGACGTCTTCTGACTCTTCTACTTTTTCTTTAGCATCTTCCTTGGCTGATTCTGGGTCTTTTGGATCAGATTCACTCTCTTGGTCCTCAGTTGCATCTGACTTTTCAGATTTTGAAGCCATTCGGGCTTGTCTTTCCTTTTCCTTCTCCTCAGCTAGGGCCGCCTCTTCCTCAGCCTTCTTTTTTAGATATTCCTGATTTCGTTTCTGCCATTCTGATAACTCTTTAAATTCTTCGAGGATTTCTTTACCCTCTTTTTTCTTATCTTTTGACATTTACTTTCCTTATGATAAATCTTTTTTCAACAATTGATAAAAATCTGCTAAAGATTTCAATTCCTTTGAAGCCTTCATCTTGGCTTGATAGTCTTCCTTGTGACTTAGTAAGTGAGAAAGCTTCTCTTCCAAACTATCCAAGGTCAAATCGCTTTCTTGAAGCTCTTCTGCATAGCCTTTTTTTACAAAGTAGGCTGCATTTTCAATCTGGTCACCACGACTAGCTTCACGCCCAAGTGGCACAATGACATGTAATTTTGCCATGGCCAAGAGCTCAAAGATCGTATTAGCGCCACCTCGTGTCACAACAATATCAGCCAATTCCATCAAGGGTTGATAGAGACTGGTCACATAGTCAACACGAAAGAGATTTTGGCTCAACTCATTCAGGCTAGAATCTCCAGTTAGATTGATAATATTGTAGCGTTCTGTCAGTTCTTTCTTATGGTCTGTCACCAATTGGTTAAAGACACGAGCGCCTGCAGAACCACCGACAAACAATACAGTTGGCAATTTAGGATTAAAGTGGGTTTGAATATCTACCAATTCATCTGGTTCTGGATTTTTTTGATCTGAAACCTTGGTCACCGCTCCCACATGCTCGACCTTAGACAAACTTGAAGCTTGCTCAAAGGTTGAATACATCTTCGTCGCAAATTTATAGGCGATTTTATTGGCCAAGCCCATAGATAGGTCAGATTCGTGAATAAAGACTGGCACTCCTGACACACGCGCAGCGATAACAGGCGGTACTGAGACAAAGCCTCCCTTTGAAAAAAGGGCCTGTGGACGAAGTCGCAACATGATAAAGAGCGACTGGACAATTCCCCAGCCAACTTTGAAGACGTCCAGCATATTTTGCCAAGAGAAATAACGACGCAATTTTCCAGTCGCAATGGAATGGAAGGTGACATCTAGACCTGACTTAAGGATTTCTTGGTGTTCGATACCACGTTTATCCCCAATATAGTGGACTTCCCAGCCATCTTCGATGAACTTGGGCATTAACAAAAGGTTGAGGGTCACGTGTCCAACCGTCCCCCCACCTGTAAAGACAATTTTTTTCATATTATTCCTTTAACTCCGCTACTGTGTCGATAAAGAGGTCGCCACGTACTTCAAAGTTAGCATACATATCCCAGCTGGCATTGGCAGGACTGAGAAGAACCACATCTCCTTGAGTCGCAAGCTCGTAGGCCTTGCGGGTTGCATCTGCAATATCAGTCGCATCCACATAAGCCACACCAGCCTTGTCTGCTGCCCGTTTAACACGTTCTGCAGACTGACCAAGGATGACCATCTTCTTGAGTCCAGTAATATCTGGCACCAATTCGTCAAACTCATTACCACGGTCCAAACCACCTGCAATCAAAATGACCTTGCTGTTGTCAAATCCTGACAAGGCTTTTTGAGTAGCCAAGATATTGGTTGACTTGCTATCATTATAGAACTTCACACCCTTGATTTCATCCACAAATTGGAGACGGTGTTTGACACCACCAAAGGCTGAAAGAGTTTCCTTGATGGTTTGATTGTCCACGCCACGAAGTTTGGCTACTGCAATCGTTGCAATGGCATTTTCCACATTGTGGCTACCTGGAACACCAATCTCATCAGCTGACATGACTTCTTCACCACGGAAGTAGAGTAGACCGTTTTCTAGATAAGCTCCATCAACCTTTTCCTTTGTTGAAAATGGTACAACAGTAGCCTCTGTTTTTGTGGCCAAGTCTTTTGCCAAGTCTTGGTTAACATTTAAGACAAGAAAATCAGTAGCTGTCATATTTTTTTGGATATTCCACTTGGCTGCCACGTATTCCTCAAAAGAGCCATGGTAGTCAAGGTGGCTAGGCATGAGATTGGTAATGACCGCAATTTCTGGATGAAATTTCTGGATTCCCATTAGTTGGAAGGAAGACAGCTCCATGACAAGCGTGTCCTTGGCTGTCGCAGTTTGAGCAACCTGACTGGCTGGATAGCCGATATTCCCTGATAAGAGACCATGTTGACCAGCAGCAGACAAAACTTCCCCAATCATGGTTGTTGTGGTTGTTTTCCCATTTGAACCAGTGATACCGATAATTGGTGCTTCTGAGATCAAGTAAGCCAACTCTACCTCAGTCAAGACTGGAATCCCCTTTGCCAGCGCTTTTTCAATCATGGTATTGCTATAAGGAATCCCTGGATTTTTCACCATCAGAGCGAAATCCTCATCCAATAATTCCAAAGGATGCCCACCAGTGACAACCTTGATCCCGTCCTCTAACAGACTTTGCGCAGCAGGATTTTCCTCAAAAGGTTTGCCGTCATTTACTGTCACAATAGCACCCAGCTTGTCTAGCAAACGGGCCGCAGACTCACCAGACTTAGCCAAACCTAAAACAAGGACTTTCTTATTTTTAAATTGATCGATTACTTTCATGTCTCAAACTCCATTTCTACTCCTACTATTTTACCATTTTTATGGAAATAATACTAAACGAAAATGCTCTAGCCCTCATTCTACAATAGAAAAAGAGAGCCATAGCTCTCTTTCTTTTATCTTTTTTTACCCTTTTTTACAGGCATGAGCGTAATGTCTCTCAAGCAAAAGTAGGCTAGAGCCAGCATGGCGATTGTGACAAAGAATTCTGTCGGTAATTGGAAGATTTGCAAGATGGACAACATCAGCAAAATCAAGAGTGCAACAACTACAAAGACCAAGATAACGATGTTGACTGTTCCTTTGATACTTTGGGGTGTCGCAAATACATAGAGTAGTAATAAGAGTATCCCTATGATTAAATAGACCATCTTTATCTCTTTCTAGCTCTTATTCAGCTGATTTTTTCTTTTTGTTGGCTTTCTCACGCTCTGCCTTGTTGAGAATTTGCTTACGCAAACGGATTGACTCAGGCGTTACTTCCATGTACTCATCGTCGTTCAAGAACTCAAGAGACTCTTCAAGGGTCAAGATACGAGGTGTCTTGATAACAGCTGTTTGGTCCTTAGTAGCTGAACGAACGTTGGTCATTTGTTTCGCCTTAGTGATGTTAACTGTCAAGTCGTTTTCACGAGAGTTTTCACCGATGATCATTCCTTCATAAACCTCAGTACCTGGGTTGACAAAGATCGTACCACGTTCTTCGATAGACATGATTGAGTAAGTTGTAGCCTTACCAGCATCGATAGAAACAAGGGCACCACGGTGACGACCACCAATTTCACCTGGAATCAATGGCAAGTATTGGTCGAAGGTATGGTTCATGATACCGTAACCACGAGTCATTGACAAGAACTCAGTTGAGTAACCGATCAACCCACGCGCTGGAACAAGGAAGACCAAACGAGTTTGACCATTACCAGTTGAAATCATATCCAACATTTCACCCTTACGTTCAGAAAGGCTTTGGATAACAGATCCTTGGTATTCTTCTGGAGTGTCGATTTGAACACGTTCAAATGGTTCACATTTAACACCGTCGATTTCTTTTACGATAACTTCTGGACGAGATACTTGAAGTTCATAACCCTCACGACGCATTGTTTCGATAAGGATTGACAAGTGCAATTCTCCACGTCCTGAAACAGTCCATTTATCTGGTGAATCAGTTGGGTCAACACGAAGGGAAACGTCTGTTTGCAATTCTGCCTGCAAGCGTTCTTCTACCTTACGAGAAGTTACCCATTTACCTTCTTTACCAGCAAATGGTGAGTTGTTGACCAAGAAAGTCATTTGAAGAGTTGGCTCATCGATGTGTAGGATTGGAAGAGCTTCTACTGCATCTGTCGGAGTAATAGTTTCACCGACAAAGATATCTTCCATACCTGAAACGGCAATCAAGTCACCTGCTTTGGCTTCTTGGATTTCACGACGTTCCAAACCAAAGAAACCGAAGAGTTTTGTAACACGGAAGTTTTTAGTTGTGCCGTCAAGTTTAGAAAGGGTAACTTGGTCCCCAACCTTAACTGTACCACGGAAGACACGACCAATACCGATACGACCAACGAAGTCATTGTAGTCCAAAAGTGACACTTGGAACTGCAAAGGCTCATCTGAGTTATCTACTGGAGCTGGGATATGGTCGATAATTGTGTCAAAGATTGGTGCCATAGTCGCTTCTTGGTCAGCTGGATCATCTGACAATGAAGAAGTTCCGTTAATAGCTGAAGCATACACCACTGGGAAATCAAGCTGGTCGTCATCTGCACCAAGCTCGATGAAAAGTTCCAATACTTCGTCCACTACTTCTGCTGGACGAGCTGATGGTTTATCGATTTTGTTAACAACAACGATTGGGACAAGGTCTTGTTCCAAGGCTTTTTTCAATACGAAACGAGTCTGTGGCATGGTTCCTTCGTAGGCATCTACGACCAAGACAACACCGTCAACCATTTTCATGATACGCTCAACTTCTCCTCCGAAGTCCGCGTGTCCTGGTGTGTCCATGATGTTAATACGAGTTCCGTTGTAGGCAACGGCTGTATTTTTAGCAAGGATAGTAATTCCACGCTCTTTTTCGATATCATTTGAGTCCATAGCACGCTCAGCCAATTCAGTACGTGCATCAAGCGTTTCTGATTGTTTCAATAATTCGTCAACGAGGGTTGTTTTCCCGTGGTCAACGTGGGCGATAATCGCAATGTTACGGATATCTTCTCTTAATTTTGTCATGATTTCCTCTATAATATTCAAAATTTATTTTCTAACTGAGCAATTATACCATAATTTCAGGTAAATAACATAACTCAAGCAAGTGTAAATGTTTTCACTCTGCTTTTCTTTTCACGTCAAGCCTTTTCAAAGCAAGCGACTTATGATAAGATAGGCACAGTATGCGTTTAGATAATTTATTAGCCCAAGAAAAAGTTAGCCGAAAAGCCATGAAGCAAGCACTCCTAAAAGGGGAAATTCTCGTCGATGGTTGCCCAGCCCGCTCCCTAGCTCAGAATATCGATACAGGACTACAGGAGCTCCTCTTTCGGGGCCGAATCATTCAAGGCTATGAGCACACCTATCTTATGCTTCATAAACCTGCTGGTGTCGTGACAGCCAACAAAGACAAGCAACTTCCAACTGTCATGAACCTGCTTCCACCTGATATTCAGTCTGACAAGCTCTATGCCGTTGGCCGACTGGACCGAGATACGACCGGCCTCCTCCTCTTGACCGACAACGGCCCTTTGGGCTTTCAACTCCTCCATCCCCAATATCATGTCGATAAGACCTACCAAGTTGAGGTTAATGGACTCCTGACACCTGATCATATCCAAACCTTTCAAAAAGGAATTGTCTTTTTAGATGGTACTGTCTGTAAACCTGCAAGACTTGAGATTCTATCTGCAAGTCCTTCCCTCAGTCAAGCCTCTATCACCATTTCAGAGGGGAAATTTCATCAGGTTAAAAAAATGTTCCTCTCAGTTGGTGTCAAGGTAACCTCCCTCAAACGAATTCAGTTCGGTGATTTCACTTTAGACCCAGAACTAGCAGAAGGTCAATGCCGTCCCTTGAATCCAGAAGAATTAGAGATCATTAAAAACTATTTAGAGATGAGTTGATAAAAGAAAAAAGCTTTCAAATAAAGCTTTTTTATTTTACACTACTTAATTCATAAAAATAATCAATCCTAAAACCCAATTAATTACGGAAACTACAATCCCTACAATAGCTATAATTTTTTCTGTTTTATAGTCTAATTCAGATTCTTTTTGATGTGAATTAGCCAAGACTAGACCAATGATCCCCAAAACGAGACCTACGATTGGAAATAGCAAACCAAGAACGATAGATAGGATACCTAAAACAAGGGAAGATTTCTTCTTTTCTTTCATATTATAAAACTCCTAAAATTATTACCACTAAATTATATCAAAAGAAATAGGTTTTGTCTATATAATACTATAAGTTTTTTATCATATTAATGATAGCAATCTCTCAAAGAAACGTTCACTTGTCTACCCAAAGCGAAACTTAGTTTGAGAATTTAGCTTATGTTAATTAGTCTTCACTTTTCCTTTCCAAGAATCCAATCCATAAGAAAGGATATAAATCTCAGAAAAACCTTGTTTTTTCAAGTAAAGGGCTG
>CAURTW010000046.1:0-11922 GCA_963527705.1 uncultured Streptococcus sp. | reverse complement strand
CAGAACTAAATCCTTTGGATAAATTAATTGTCTAACTTTTGGGGGTCAGTACAGAAAAGCTTAATATGATAGGCTTTTTATTTTAATTAACGTACTGTGCGGATACGCATTGTGTTTGTACGTACAGCTTCTCCAAGTGGTACACCAGCTACGATAACGATATCGTCACCAGATTGTACAAGACCTGCTTCAACTGCTTTACGTTCAGCAATTTCAAACATATCGTCAGTTGATGATGGAGCATCTGTCAACATTGGGATAACACCCCAGTTCAACATCAATCCACGTTCTGTCAATTCGTCGAATGTCAATGCCAAGATATCAGCATTTGGACGGTATTTAGAGATCAAACGTGCAGTGTGACCTGTCTTAGTAAGAGTTACAACCAATTTAATGTCCATTGAGTTAGTAGCATCTTTAACAGCTGAAGCCATTACTTCTGTCTTAGAGTTACGTTCAAATGAATCTGAGTTCAAACGACCGTATTCGTTAAGAAGTGTTTGAGCGTTCTTGTCGATTGTAGCCATTGTAGTTACTGACTCAAGTGGGTATTTACCATTTGCAGACTCACCTGAAAGCATTGTTGCGTCAGTTCCATCGATAACAGCGTTAAATACGTCTGATACTTCTGAACGAGTTGCACGTGGTTTTTCAGTCATTGTTTCAAGCATGTTTGTTGCTGTGATAACAACTTTACCTGCCGCGTTCACTTTAGTGATGATCATTTTTTGGTAAACTGGAACCATTTCGAATGGTACTTCGATACCCATGTCACCACGAGCGATCATGATACCGTCAGCAGCTTCAATAATTTCATCCAAGTTATCGATACCTTGTTGGTTTTCGATTTTCGCAAACAATTGAACGTGACCATTACCAGTTTCTTCACAGATTGCACGAACTTCGTTAACGTCTTTCGCAGTACGTACAAATGAAATCGCGATGAAGTTGATACCTTGTTCAAGACCGAAACGGATATCATCGTTATCACGTTCAGCAAGAGCTGGGAAAGGAATTTTAGTGTTAGGGATGTTTACACCTTTTTGTTTAGCGATAATTCCGTCGTTTTCAACTTCAACTTCAAACTCACGAGTTGCATCGTCTTTTGCAACAACGCGAAGACCCAATTTACCATCGTCAACCAATACTTGACGACCAACTTCAACATCATCGTAGATATCAAGAGCACCAGCAACGTTCAAAGCAATCACTTCACGAGTTGATTTGATTCCTTGTTTAGTTGCAACACGGATTTTTTCACCAGTTTTGTAAGAGTACTCTTTTGCGTCACCTTCAAACAATTCTGTACGGATTTCAGGTCCTTTAGTATCAAGAAGGAAACCAACTTTTTTACCTGCAAGTTTTTCAGCAAGTTTAACAGTTGCCATACGCTCACCTTGTTCTTGGTGGTCACCGTGTGAGAAGTTAAAACGGAATGTGTTAGCACCAGCTTCAATCAATTTAGCAATGTTTTTAGCTGAAGCTTCAACATCAAGTTTTTCACCCCAGTATCCGTCTTCACCGAATTTTTTACCACCACGGATTTCAACCGCAGGACCTAAAGTTGCAACGATTTTTACACGTTTGTTCATGATTTTTGTGACTCCTTTATATATATGACCTTTTTGGTCTTATTAACTAAATTATAAATTATGACAAGCTCTTATTCAAGCTAGATAGCTCAAGGTCAGCCTTGTGTGGGTTGTTAACCACAATCTTACCATCTGCAGTAAGGCTAAACAATGCTCCTTCTTCTGCAGTTCCAAGAATTGGGTTTTCAACCATTTTCTCGTTACGGATACCAACCGCAACACCACCGATACCTTCTTTAAGAAGTTTAACAGCATGTGCACCCATACGTGATGCCAAAACACGGTCACGCGCAGTTGGAGAACCACCACGTTGAATATGTCCAAGTTCTGTCACACGAAGGTCGCTTGTATCCCCAGCTTCTTTTAGTTTTTGACCAAATTCAGCTGCTGACATAACACCTTCTGCCAAGACGATGATATTGTGTTTTTTACCACACTCATAACCGCATTTAATGCTTTCAACGATATCTTCAATCTTGAATCCTTCTTCAGGAATGATGATTTCATCAGCACCAGTTGCAATACCAGCCCAAAGAGCGATATCACCAGCGTTACGTCCCATAACTTCGATAACAAATGTACGACGGTGACTTGATGATGTATCACGAATCTTATCGATAGCGTCCATAGCAGTCGTAACTGCTGTGTCAAAACCGATTGTAAAGTCAGTACCAACGATATCGTTATCGATTGTACCTGGAAGACCGATAGCTGGGAAGCCATGCTCAGTCAAACGCATAGCACCGTGGTAAGATCCGTCACCACCAATAACAACTACACCTTCAATCCCGTGTTTTTTCAATTGCTCAATCCCTTTAAGTTGCCCTTCAAGTTGAGCGAACTCTGGGTAGCGAGCTGAGTGAAGGAAAGTACCACCACGAGAAATGATGTCCCCTACTGAAGCTGCATCTAGGGGATGAATTTCACCGGCAACCATACCAGCATATCCATCATAGATACCAAACACTTCCATTCCTTCTGAAATTGCTTGACGAACAACTGCACGGATGGCAGCGTTCATACCAGGGGCGTCTCCACCACTAGTCAAAACAGCAATACGTTTCATATTGGTTATGCTCCTTTTTCTTTTAACATTCTTACTGATTATACCACATTTACGTTGAAAATTCTTCTATTTTCCGTAATTTTAGCGATAAATCGTTTTCATAACTATTCCATTCAATTTCGCTTCTAATTCATCAGATTTAGCTACAAAATGGTTGGGAGAAACAATTGTTTTCTGTTCCTCTTCATACCTGATAATGACTGGGATTGAGCCTTTATACTGGTCTAAAATACATGACATTTCTTGATCCGAGTCATGATTTTTCACCTGAATCCAAAAGCGCTCAGCAACTGCTTCTCTTATTTCTTGTGCAATCATTTGCAGACGACCGTCACGTGATTGGATTTTTCCTTTTATATAGTAGAAGGCTCCTTCTCTTACTTCCTGTCCAACCTGTCGATATAAATCTGAAAAGAGAGTAACATCCAATTTTTTCTTACTGTCATCCACCTGTAAGAAAGCCATATTTTCACCTTTTTTGGTACGAATTACTTTTATCTTCTGAACCTCAACCAAGATAATAGCATAGCTATTTTCTGACAAATTACTAATAGGAGTAATCGGATAAATAGCCTTACTTGCAATAGCTTGTAAAGGATGTTTGCTCACTCCTACTCCTAGAAGCTCTTGTTCCATGTAGAATTTTTCTTGCTCCGACCAGTCCTCCGAATCTTGCCAACTATAAATGCTCTCTCCAAATAAGCTTCCTAATACTTTCACAAATTCAAATAGATTAGCTAAATTATTGAATACTTTTTGACGATTTTTTTCAAATGAATCGAAAAGACCAACTTTTACCAAAGGTTCCAGCAAGGGAAGTTTCAAATAATTTTCAGGTAGTTTAGCTAAAAAATCTTCAATATTAGAATAAGGTCTATGTTCAATAATCCAAAGCGCCAAATCCTTGCTGAGCCCCTTAATCGATTTCAAACCTAGATAGATAGACTTGTTCGCAATTTTATCGTGATAGGGAATAGTATTGATAGACAGAGGTGCTACTTCAAAACCTGCTTCTAAGGCATCTGTTACATAATCACTGTTGGCAGAATTCAACATAATCTGATAAAAGATGGCTGGATAATGCGTTTTGAAATAGGCCAACTGGAAGGCCAAGGCTGAGTAGGCATAGGCGTGAGATCGGTTAAAACCATAACCTGCAAACTTCTCCATAACATCAAAAACCTGCTCTGCTTTTTCCACAGTATGACCAGCTTCTATGGAGCCTTGAATAAAGGAAGCCCTCATCTCATGCATGGCAGAGGCATCCTTTTTACCCATAGCTCGACGCAAAATATCGGCCTTCCCAAGACTAAATCCAGCAAATCGCTGGGCAACCTGCATAACCTGCTCCTGATAGAGCATAATGCCGTAGGTTGGAGCCAAAATATCCTCCAGAGCTGGATCGAGAACAGTCACTTCTTCCTGCCCATGTTTTCTTGCCACAAAATTATTGATATAATCACTAGCACCTGGTCGATTTAGGGAAGTAGTTGCTACGACATCTTCAAAACAGACTGGTTGCACACGTTTGAGCAAGCGAATGGCACCAGGTTGTTCAAACTGAAAGATACCTTTTGTATTGCCAGATGCAAAAAGAGATAGAGTTTCTTTGTCTTCCAAATCTATTTCTTCAATTTTAAGGTGAATACCTTCTGTTTCAGCAAGCAACTCTTGCATTTTCTGAACAAAGGTCAAATTTCTTAGTCCCAGAAAATCCATCTTCAAAAGTCCACTTGCTTCGACTCCATGAGCATCATACTGGGTCAGTGGAATTTCGTCACCATGTTTTAGAGGGATGTAATTGGTCAAATCTTGGTCACTGATTACAACACCAGCCGCATGGACAGAGGTTTGTCTTGGATACCCCTCAATCTTGCAGGCAATTTCAAAGGCTTTTTGGTATTCTAACTTACTATTGATTTGCTGACGAAACTGGAGATTCCCCTCATAGGCCGACTTGAGATTATCACGAAAACTGATTTTCTTGGTAATTGCAGATAATTCATACTCTGGCACACCAAAACGTTTTAAAACATCTCGCAGAGCTTGCTTAGCACCAAAAGTAGAAAAAGTAACGATTTGAGCCGCATGTTTACTGCCGTATTTATTACCAACATATCTGATAAAATCTGAGCGATAAATATCTGGGATATCAATATCAATATCAGGCATGGTATAGCGTTCACGATTGAGGAAGCGTTCAAAAATCAGATTTTTCTCTACTGGGTCAATCCCTGTAATGTCTAAAGCATAGGAAACTAAGCTACCAACTGCGGAACCTCGTCCCATTCCCATATAATAGCCATTCGAACGTCCAAAACGCAATAAATCCCAAACAACCAAGAAATAATCATCAAAGCCCATATCATGAATAACAGCCAATTCTTGGTCTAGACGGTCTTGATATTCTTTACCAGTTAACCTCTTCTGAGCAAGCCCCAATTCAGCACGTTCTCTCAACTCTTCTACTGCTGGTCTAGCTGGATTAAAACGAGGCAGTTTCAGACTAGTATCCAAGTTATAAGAGATACCTGAAATCAGCTTTTCTAAGTTTTCCAAGGCTTGAGGAAAACGTTCTTGGAATAGTTTCTCTAAAGAACTTGCTGATATAAAAACATCTTGTCTCGAACGCAAAGGGACTTCTCTGAGCGGTAGGTTTTCTTTAATCGCTGTTAATACTTGAAGAACTTCTCTATCCTTACTTTCAAATGTATTGACCCGATACAATGGCAAAATAGGATGGTGAAATTCGCTGGCCAGTGTTTCTGGGTAAACCCCTATATAGTAATCACAGCCTAGATTTAATAACTCAAGTTCTTCAAAATAAGGCACAATTACCGCAATATCCTCTAGATACTGAGACAGAACCGACCAAGTTTTCTCCCCCTGCATCTTAGCTGTTGAAAGTTTCATCAACTGCTGGTAGCCCACACTAGATAGAGCTAAAAAGCGCAGATTCACATCTTTATCATCTACAAGGACATTCATTTCAAGCCCTAACAAAGGATGAATTCCATATTTTTTTGTAATCTCTAGAAAGTCGAAAGCCCCATAAAGATTGTCAATATCCATCATAGCCAGATGAGTGTATCCATAGTCTTTTGCTACTCTCACATACTTGTCAATTGAAATGACACTCTCCATAAAACTATAGACTGTTTTTGTATCTAGTTGTGCGATCAATTTACACTTCTCCTCTATCGTTCTCACTATATTATACCATTTTCTTTAAATTTCTATTAGTATTACTGATGCTTTAATATCTAATAACTCAAATCATAGTTGACTAGACGATCCTTGCCCGATTTTCAACAGCATCGCTAATATTTTTGTATTTAAGCTTATCATTTTACTTGTTTATTTCATAAGTACTTATTTTTATTTATTATAATTTCTGTTAATTTTTATAGTTTCTTTTCTCTCTATTTTTTGATATAATAACCTTAATATATTTCATAAATAGGAGGTTTTATGCGTTTTAATCAATTCAGCTATTTTGCGCTACCTAGAGATACAATTATCTTTGAATTAAAAAAGTATGGATTCGATTTACCGGTCAACATTACAAATAAAAAAACGCTTGAAGCGTTTCTTATTCGTTTCTTTTTTAATTACAAAGATAGCACCTATCCCCTATCCAGTTTAGCAGTTGATAAAGAAACTGACTTACTGACATTTTTTCAGTCAGACAAAGAACTGACTGCAGATATTTTCTATACTGTAGCCTTTCAACTCTTAGGTTTTTCCTACTTGATTGACTTTGAAGACAGTGATGTTTTTCGTAAAGAGACTGGTTTTCCCATTGTATATGGTGACTTGATTGAAAATTTCTATCACTTACTCAATACTCGCACCAAAAAGGGGAACACTCTTATCGACCAACTTGTCAGTGACGGCCTGATTCCTGAGGATAATGACTATCACTACTTTAACGGCAAGAGTTTGGCTACTTTTTCTAGCCATGATGTCATTCGTGAAGTCGTTTACGTTGAGACTCGTGTCGATACTGACCAAAAAGGGCTACCAGACTTAGTCAAGGTCAGCATTATTCGTCCTCGTTATGACGGACAAATCCCTGCTATCATGACGGCCAGTCCTTATCACCAAGGAACAAATGACAAGGCAAGCGATAAGGCTCTTTACAAGATGGAGGGCAATCTCGAGGTTAAACCTGCTCACAAGATTGAACTAGAGGAACCTCAACTAAATCTCGTCCAACCTCAAGGTCAAGCTGAGCTTGTGTCAGAAACTGAGGAAAAGCTAATGCACACCAACGCTAGCTATACACTCAACGACTACTTCCTTCCACGAGGTTTTGCTAATCTCTATGTCTCAGGTGTTGGTACCAAAGACTCCACAGGTTTCATGACTAATGGAGACTATCAGCAAATCGAGGCTTATAAAAATGTCATTGATTGGCTCAACGGTCGTTGCCGTGCCTTTACCGACCATACACGCCAGCGTCAAGTCAAGGCTGACTGGTCAAATGGAAAAGTAGCCACAACTGGACTTTCTTATCTAGGTACAATGTCCAATGGTCTTGCGACTACAGGAGTCGATGGTTTAGAGGTTATCATTGCCGAGGCTGGCATTTCATCGTGGTACAACTACTACCGTGAAAACGGTCTGGTAACTAGCCCAGGTGGTTACCCAGGTGAGGACTTTGATTCCCTTGCTGAGTTAACCTATTCTCGCAATCTCTTGGCCGGCGACTATATCCGTGGTAATGAGGCTCACCAAGCTGACTTAGAAAAAGTAAAAGAACAGTTAGATCGCAAATCTGGTGACTACAATCAATTTTGGCATGACCGCAACTATCTGCTCAATGCTGATAAAGTAAAGGCAGAGGTTGTCTTTATCCATGGTTCACAGGATTGGAATGTCAAACCACTTCATGTTTACCAGATGTTCCATGCTCTTCCTGCTCACATAAACAAGCATCTCTTTTTCCACAATGGCGCCCATGTGTACATGAACAATTGGCAGTCCATTGACTTCCGTGAATCCATGAACGCCTTATTGACTAAGAAATTACTGGGAGAAGATACAGATTTCCAACTTCCAACTGTTATCTGGCAGGATAATACCGCTCCTCAGACTTGGTTATCACTTGATAACTTTGGTGGCCAAGAAAACTTTGAAACCTTCGCACTTGGTCAAGAAGAGAAAGTCATTCAAAACCAGTACTCAGATGAGGATTTTGAGCGCTATGGTAAAACCTACCAGACCTTCAATACAGAACTCTATCAAGGGAAAGTCAATCAAATCACTATTGACCTTCCTGTAACCAAAGATCTTCACTTGAACGGTCGTGCCCAACTCAATCTTCGTATCAAATCCAGCACAAATAAGGGGCTCTTATCTGCCCAACTGCTAGAATTTGGACAGAAAAAATACCTACAACCTTATCCAGCTGTTTTAAGTGCTAGAACCATTGACAACGGTCGCTACTACATGTTGGAAAATCTTAACGAATTGCCTTTTCGTGAAAATGCACAACGCGTCGTGACAAAAGGCTACCTCAATTTACAAAATAGAAATGATTTACTGTTAGTAGAGAATATTACTGCAGATGAATGGATGGATATCCAGTTTGAACTGCAACCGACTATTTACAAGTTAAAAGAAGGAGATACTCTCCGTTTAGTCCTCTATACTACTGACTTTGAAATCACAATCCGTGACAATACCGCTTACCACCTGACTGTCGATCTAGAACAGTCTAGCCTTATCCTACCTTGTCAAAAGGTATGATATCAGACTTTCAATATGGAACTATTTCCACTTGAACAGTTGAAACAAACATAAACTTGGTATCAACTTCAATCCCAATATGGGCTTATGATAGCTCTACACGGGAGCTTAGACAAAAGATACTAAGACTCTAACCAACATGTGTACTCATTAATAACACTCGCTACCACACCACATGTTGGAAAATCTCTGTGATTTGACATTAATCGTAAATTCACAACAAGTCGTGACAAAAGGCTACCCTAATTGAATGATTTACTGTTAGTAGAGGACACCAATGTAGATAAACAGATAGATACCCAATTCATCTACACCCAACTAGTGACAAGTTAAAAGTGTGGGATTTTCTCCATTTAGTCCTATACTACTGACTTTGAAATCATCATACGTGACAATACCGCTTACCACCCGACTGACGATTTCGTTCAGTCCACGCTTTCTGTACCTAGTACAAGGAGTAATATTTTATGAATAAATCTGAACACCGACACCAACTCATACGAGCTCTTGTAACGAAAAACAAGATTCATACTCAAGCTGAGCTACAAGCTCTTCTTGCCGATAATGATATTCAAGTTACACAAGCTACACTTTCGAGAGATATTAAAAGTATGAACCTTTCAAAAGTACGAGAAGAAGACAACTCTTACTACGTGCTCAATACAGGCTCTATCTCAAAATGGGAGAAACGTCTCGAAATCTACATGGAAGATGCTCTTGTCTTGATGCGCCCCGTTCAACACCAAGTCCTACTAAAAACCCTTCCTGGACTTGCTCAATCCTTTGGTTCTATCATTGATGCTTTAAGTTTCTCTGACGCTATCGCTACTCTCTGTGGTGATGATGTCTGCCTTGTCATCTGTGAAGATGCAGAAGCTGCCCAAAGATGCTTTGAAGAACTGAAAAAATTCGCTCCACCATTTTTCTTTGAAGAATAACAAAATTCCGTGTCCTGATGAGGCACGGAATTCTTTTATATTCTTTACTGAGATGGATTTTCTTTTTTAGTTCGTGCTAATCTCAGAGCACGATTTGGATTGAGACGATTAAATAGTTCTTCCAATTTCTTTTCATTCCAAACATCTGCGGCGGAAACAAAATTGCCATCCGCATCTCGGAAAGATATCGGTTTATCTCCCATATCAGTCTCCTAGTCTACAAATTCAAACTCAAATTTACCAATGCGGACCAAATCACCATCTTTAGCTCCACGCGCACGAAGGGCTTCATCAACGCCCATACCACGAAGCTGGCGAGCAAATTTCATGACTGATTCGTCACGATCAAAGTTGGTCATATTAAAGAGTTTCATGAGTTTTTCACCAGAAAGCATCCATGTCGCATCGTCATCACGACTAATTTCAAAGGCTTTTTCTTCCTCGTCAAATCCATAGTAAACTTCTTCTTCCATATCGGACTCGTCGTAGAGCAAGAATTCTGGTGTCTTGTCTAGCAATTCAGCTGTAGCATCCAAAAGCGTTGCCAGACCTTGCTTGGTCAAACCAGAAATTGGGAAGATAGCTGGTAACTCTTCAAATTCATCATAGTTTTCAGCCAATTTTTTCTTGAAGACTTCAAGATTTTCCTGACTCTCAGGCATATCCATCTTATTGGCTACGATAATCTGTGGACGCTCCATGAGACGAAGATTGTATGACTCCAGCTCTTTATTGATGGCAAGATAATCCTCATATGGATCACGGCCTTCGCTAGCTGACATATCAATGATGTGAAGGATGACACGTGTACGCTCAATGTGACGGAGGAACTGAGTTCCCAGACCGACTCCCTGACTAGCCCCTTCAATCAAACCTGGTAAATCAGCTACTGCAAAGGAGTCACCTGATTGGGTACGAACCATACCTAGATTTGGCACAATAGTCGTAAAGTGGTAGGCACCAATTTTAGGTTTAGCAGATGTGATAACACTTAAAAGGGTTGATTTCCCAACAGATGGGAATCCAACTAAACCAACATCCGCCAAGATTTTTAGTTCCAATTGTAACTCACGTTCCTGACCTGGTTCTCCATTTTCAGAGATTTCAGGTGCAGGATTTTTTGGTGTCGCAAATCGGATGTTTCCACGTCCACCACGACCACCGTGGGCAACGATAAATTCTTGACCATGTTCAATCAAATCTGTCAAGACCTTGCCAGTCTCCGCATCACGCACAGTCGTACCTTGTGGAACACGAACTCTGAGATCCTCTGCACCACGACCATGCATCCCTTTGGTCATTCCTTTTTCACCAGAATCAGCCTTGAAATGGCGATTGTAGCGGAAATCCATCAAGGTACGCAAACCTTCGTCTACAACGAAGACTACATTACCTCCACGACCACCATCACCACCCCAAGGACCGCCATTAGGGACATATTTTTCACGGCGAAAGGCAACCATACCATCGCCACCATTACCAGCCTTGACCTTGATCTTGGCTGTATCTAAAAACATACTCATTTTTTCTTCTCACTTTAAAAAAGGGCTGGGAAATCCCAGTCACAAAATTTTCTTGAATCTATTTTATAGATTACTGAGGGCACCAATTGCAGTTGCAAAAATTCCCAATAAACTTGCTACTAGCATGATAATCACGATAAACAAGGTTATTTTCTCAAACATAGTTTTTTTACGATTTCCATTATCTCCAAATGCCATTTTTATCTCCTTCGTTACATTCTATTTTCTATTATCTTAGCATGAATTGAGCTAGTTTTCAATAGTCAGTTGCTACAGGTGCAATAATCCATAAAATGATATAAGCTACAATTCCTGCCCCATAACAAAATGCAAGAACACCCCATATTACACGAACAATAGTCGGATCAATATCAAAATAATTTGCGACCCCAGCACATACTCCAGCAATTTTTTGATCACTACCACTTCTCATCAATTGTTTTTTCATAGCTATTCCTCTTTCTATTCTTCATGGTCTTTCCAATAATCTCTGATGCTGATTAACTGTGTTTTTGAAGCCCTCAGCATTCGTCTAGAGCCTTTTACAGGCACAGCAACCACCTGTTGCGGTAAATACAAAACTGTCTTAAAGATACGCTGGCTGACCGTATCATCTTTTGCTAAATCTTTCTGGAAGTTATTTGAAATAATGGCATCCAGATAAAACTCATGCACTCGTTTTCCAAAGTTCTCAGCTGAAATCTCGTACAATTTCTCTGATAAGGTATGCTCATCCATATCTGGAGTTGCAATCAGGGCTTCCAAAATAGCTCCGGCCAAATCATGTTCCCCATAGTACAAGGTTCCAAACATTTTATCTCTGATAAGATTGTCCAGATAAGGATTTCCGTGAGCAATGACAGGCGTCCCACTAGCTAAGCTTTCCAAGTAAGTCAAACCTTGCGTTTCACTCGTCGAGGCCGAGATGAAGAAATCCGCCGCCTTATAATAAAGAGCTGTCTCACTAGGAGCAATCATCCCTATAAAGATGACCGAGTCTTGAATCTCTAGTTTCTGGGCTTGCTCTTTGAGGTCATCCAGATAAGGAC
>CAURTW010000045.1:0-11941 GCA_963527705.1 uncultured Streptococcus sp. | reverse complement strand
CAACCGAAGAGGTCGCTTCATCTAGGATTAGGAGTGGTGCATCTTTCAGCAAAGCGCGAGCAATGGTCAAGAGTTGCTTTTGTCCGACAGACAAGGTCACTGTATCGTCCAAGACGGTATCGTAACCATCTGGGAGGGTCATAATAAAGTGATGAATCCCTACAGCCTTGCTGGCTTCAATCACGCGCTCATCGCTAATATCCTTTTGGTTATAGATAAGATTGTCTCGGATAGTGCCTTCAAAGAGCCAAGTGTCCTGCAAGACCATTGAAAAGGCATCATGCACTTCCGAACGCTTCATCTCCTTGGTATCCACACCATCGATACGGATGCTTCCCTTATCAATCTCATAGAACTTCATCAAAAGATTGACAATAGTTGTCTTCCCAGCTCCGGTCGGTCCGACAATGGCAACCTTTTGACCTGCATGAGCAGTCGCAGAAAAGTCATTAATGATGGTTCGCTCTGGTGTATAACCAAAGGAAACTCGATCAAAGACCACTTGCCCTTTCATATCGCTCAGCTGTCTTTCTTTATGAGATTCATCTTCCATTTCCTCTTCACCTAAGAATTCGAAGACACGTCCCATGGCTGCGCTAGTTTGCTGAAGACTGGTAATCCCTTGAGCAATTTGGGAAAGGGGCTGAGAAAAGATACGAACGTAGGCCATAAAGGCAACGATAATCCCGATACTAATCTGCCCATTCAGAGCCAAAGCTGCACCAACAATAATCACCAAGGCATAGCTAAAGTTCCCAATAAACATCATAATCGGCATCATAATCCCTGAAATAAATTGAGATTTCCAGATACTATCATACAGACGATTGTTTAATTTCGCAAATTCTTCTTTCGTGCTCTCGATAGCATTGTAACTGGTCACAACATTATGGCCAGAATACATTTCCTCCACATAACCATTGACAGCTGCCAAATCCTGTTGCTGACTCTTAAAGAAACCCTGTGATTTGCCCATAAAGACGGACACGAAAACAAAACCAATAAGGGTTGAAACAACCGTCACCAAGGCTAAAATCCAGTTCATCCCAAACATGGTTACCAAGACTGCCACGACCAGTAAACTAGATGAAAGAACTGTTCCCAGACTTTGATTCAGGGACTGTGCTGCAGTGTCAACGTCATTGGTTACACGAGACAAGGTATCCCCTTGAGAATGTCCATCAAAATATCCCAATGGTAGGCTATTGATTTTCTCTGCAATAGCTCTTCTCAAACGCTCTGAAAAACGTTGAATAGCTGTTGTAAACAGAAATGCCTGTAAATAATTTGATAGAAGTCCAATCACATAAATCACGGCCAAAAAACCACCAATAGCTGCAACCGCTGCGACATCCACACTTGTTTCTAGACCACTGGCGATGATATTGGTCATTTCCTTGATGCGGGTTGGACCATATACAGTAATGATATTGGATACGATTGTTGCTAGAAAGGCGATTAGAAGGGCAAACTGGAGACCTGCAAGATAGGATTTACTCTGTTTCCAGAGAGACATTTTTTTATTTTCCATGTTCCAATTCCTCCTTCGATAGTTGTGAATAGGCAATTTCTTGGTAAACTTCGTTGTTTGCTAGAAGTTCCTTGTGGGTGCCTTGTCCCACGACTTTCCCTTGATCCAAGACCAAAATCAAATCTGCATCCATAATCGTTGAAATACGCTGTGCAACGATAAGCTTGGTCATAGACTTGGTTTTCTCTGCTAGCTCTTGGCGTAGGACACGGTCTGTCTTGTAGTCCAAGGCTGAGAAGGAGTCATCAAAGATGAGGATTTCTGGCTTCCGAGCCAAGGCACGCGCAATGGCCAGACGCTGTCTTTGACCACCTGAGAAGTTGGTTCCTCCTTGGGCCACTTCTGACGCTAAGCCCGCTTCCTTGTCTTCGATAAAGTTCTTAGACTGGGCCAACTCCAAAGCCTGCCACATAGCCTGTTCACTAAGTGGTGTTTCTTGACTCTGTCCAAAGTCCAAATTACCCTTTACATCACCTGAAAAGAGAACAGCTTTCTGAGGAATATAACCAATCTTGTTGCGCAAATCTTCTAAGGCATAGTCTTGAACATTGACACCGTCCACCAGAATTTCTCCTTCTGACACATCGTAGAAACGTGGAATCAGATTGACTAGAGTTGATTTACCAGAACCTGTTGACCCAATAAAGGCCACTGTTTGACCAGTTTCTGCTTTAAAGCTAACATGCTCGATAACTGCCTCCGAATTTGCTGCATAGCGGAAGGTCACATCCTTAAATTCGACCTGACCTTTGAGCTTTTCATCAGCCAGCTGCACTTGAGCAGGGTTTTGGATAGAAGAATACAAATCTAAAACTTGATTAATCCGCTTGGCAGAGACCATAGTTCGGGGAAGAACGATGAAGAGTGCTCCCATGAGAAGGAAGCCCATGACAACCTGCATAGCATAAGACATGAAAACAATCATGTCACTAAAGAGAGGCAGACGTGCTGTCGGAGCAGCGTCGTTAATCACATAGGCCCCAATCCAGTAAATCGCCACACTCAAACCACTTGAAATCCCCATCATGATAGGGTTCAAAATAGCCATAAGACGGTTGACAAACAAATTCAAGCGTGTCAATTCATCATTTGCTGCTGCAAATTTTTCATTTTGGTAATCCTCTGCATTGTAGGCGCGAACGACACGAATACCTGTTAAACTTTCACGAGTGATACTGTTCAGTTTATCTGTCAGCCCCTGAATCAAGGATTGTTTTGGAAAGGCTAGCGTCATCAAAACAGTCGTCATCAGGACGTTGACAATCACTGCCACAAGTACGGCCCAGAGCCAGTATTCTGAATGACCTAAAATCTTCCCAATAGCCCAGATAGCCATAATTGGACCACGCGTAACCACTTGCAAGCCCATGGTAATCAACATCTGAACTTGAGTAATATCATTGGTAGTACGCGTCAAGAGGCTAGGAATAGAGAATTTCTTAATCTCTGTCTGCGAGTAATCCAAAACTCGGTTAAAAATATCACTTCTCAGCCTACTAGTATAAGAAGCCGCCACTCGGGATGCAAAAAATCCAACTGTAACTACGGACAAGAAGGCAAGAAAGGACATTCCCACCATCATGCTTGCCGGCTGCCACAACTCATCTAAATTAGTTCCTTGACTACCTAGCAAATCCGTAATTTTCGAGATATAGGTCGGCACTTCCAACTCTAGATAGACCGAAAAGCAAGTAAAGAGAATGGCTAATAAAATCATCCCCCATTCTTTTCTACTAATTCGTTCGGCTAATTTCTTCATTCTCTCCTCCTATTCCCTTGATATTTACCTGTAGTTGACCGAGAACTTTCTCAAAAATCAGTAATTCATCTTCATCAATGTCTTCCATCAACTGCTTATCAATTCGTTCAAAAAAGGCCTTAACTTGCTTCATTTGAGAACGTGCTTTGTCCGTCAAACGAACAAATTTTGCCCGCTTATCGCTAGGACTCGCCTCCAATTCCACCAAACCATTTTGCACCATACGCTTGACCAAATTACTAGCAACAGACTTGGTAATATTGAGTTCCTGCTCGATATCTTTAATCAAGACCAAGTCTTGGTTTTTCTCACGATTATCCAAAAAACGCACAACCTGACCTTGCGGCCCACCCATAAATTCAATACCACAACGTTTGGCTTCCTTTTGCACCATCAGGTGAATCTGATGACCAAAACGCTTAAAGACTAACATCGGTTTATCCATACTAATTCCTTTCTAACTATCATATTTAGTTCTCCTAAGAACTAAATAAGTTTCCATGAGAACTATTTTACCACTTTGAAAAGAGATGTCAAGAAAAAAGTTTCCTAGAGAACTATTTTCTTGATTCAAAAAATCCCAAGTGATTTTTTCACTTAGGATCATGTTCTCTAGGTTAAATTAGAACCCGTCTACGTTTGTGTAGATTTTTTGTACGTCTTCGTCGTCCTCAAGGACGCTGTAAAGTTTTTCAAAGGTTTCAAGGTCATCGCCTGACAATTCCACTTCTGACTGAGGAATCATTTCCAATTCAGTCACTTGGAATTCTTCGACACCTGACTCACGAAGAGCAACGATAGCCTTGTGAAGGTCAGTTGGAGCTGTGTAAACTGTGATTGTACCTTCTTCTGCTTCTACATCATCCACATCCACATCTGCTTCTAGCAATTGCTCAAAGACTGCGTCCGCATCTTCTCCAGCAAATACGATAACACCCTTGTTGTCAAAGAGGTATGAAACAGAACCTGAAGCACCCATGTTTCCGCCGTTTTTACCAAAGGCTGCACGGACATTGGCCGCTGTACGGTTGACATTTGAAGTCAAAGTATCAACAATCAGCATAGAACCATTTGGTCCAAAACCTTCGTAACGTCCTTCTGTAAAGGTTTCGTCTGTGTTTCCTTTTGCTTTATCAATCGCTTTATCGATAACGTGTTTTGGCACTTGGGCTTGTTTCGCACGGTCGATAACGAATTTCAAAGCAGTGTTTGATTCTGGGTCTGGATCACCTTTTTTAGCTGCTACATAGATTTCTACACCAAATTTTGCATATACTTTAGAGTTAGCTCCATCTTTAGCCGTTTTCTTGGCTACGATATTGGCCCATTTACGTCCCATTAGGAATCTCCTTTTTTCACATTTTAATCTTTCTTATTATAACACAAGTTTTTTCGATTTTCACTAGAGGAAATGGATTTTATTCAGTAAATCGAGCTATGATGACACTTTTGTTGTCAAGATGACCTTGCCTTCTTTTACCAAAGGATGACGGAAGAGTGAAAAGTACAGTTGGATGGTCATGGCAACCCAGATAAGGGGTTCACAAAGGATAACTCCCTTATAGCCCGCCCAAGGGATAATCAAGACCACAAAAGCGATTTTCCCGATTAGTTCTATAAAGCTAGAAACCAGAGGAAGGACCTTTTGCCCCAAGCCCTGCAAACAATTGCGATAAATCAATAAGAGACTCAAAATAGGATAAAAAGCTGAGCTGATTTGCAGATAGAGACTGCCATTTTCTACCAAGTAGCTATCCGTCGAACTAGCCAAGAAGGAAACCAAGGCTGGACTGGCAAAAAAGAGGAAGACACAAACAAAAATTGCCCAGGACATACTTAGACGACTGCCGATTCGAAGGCCTTGAACAATGCGGTCTGGGCGCTTAGCACCTAAATTCTGAGAAGCAAAGGTCGTCATTGATGCAGAAATAGCGGTCATGGGAAGAAGGGCGAAAGCCATAATGCGTCGAGCCGCCGTCTGGGCACTAATAATCACTGCACCAAAGGTATTAACAGAATACTGTAAAATCACACTGCCGATGGACACAATCGAACTCATCAAACCCATAGCCAAACCTTGCTCCAAGAGATCGGCGTATAAGGCCTTATCCCATTTGAAATGCTTGAGCTGAGGGAGTAGCTCAGGCACACTCTTACGGATATAATAAAAGCAAAGAACCGCTGATAAGCCTTGCGAAATAATGGTAGCTAGTCCCGCGGATTGAACTCCCAGATGCAATTGCGTAATGAAATAGAGATCCAGAACCACATTAACCAGAGCAGAGAAAATCAGAAAACCAAGCGCAGCCAGACTGTCTCCAATAGACCGCAACAAACCTGCAAAGAGATTATAAGCGAAGCTAACACCGACACAGGTCACAATCATAGAAATATATTGATAGGACTGGGGAAGAATTTCTTCAGGAGTATCTAGGTATTGCAAGAGAGGATACAAACCAAGAAAGCCCAGCAGCATAACTACAATACTCAAAAGAGCACCTAAAATCCAAGTGGTTGCTACTGCCTCCTTGATTTTAGTGAAATTCCGAGCTCCATAATAACGGGCAATGACAATTCCCATGCCATTGCCAACACCAAGAGTAAAACCTACAATCAGGTCAAAAATCGCTGTCGTCGCTCCTACTGCAGCCAAGGATTCTTGACCAAGAAAACGCCCAACAATCAAAACATCAGCAGTGTTATAGAGTTGTTGGAAAATATTAGACAGCAAGATTGGGAAGGCGAAACTCAAAAGCGAGGGAAGAATAGGACCATGTATCAGGTCCACTGTTCGTTTTTTATTCATAAGGCTATTATATCAGCTTTCTAGAGGAGCGACAAGAAACAGCAAACTATGCGTGAGCTGAGAACCAGAGCAAAGCAACGAAAAAGCAGTGGATTTCTCCACTACTTTGACAGCTTATTCTTCAATTTCGATTTCAAGTTCGTCGCCTAGGTCAAGTGTGACTTCTTCATTCACAGAGTCTGCTTTAACTGCTTCATCTTTTTTGTTTTCAGCAGCTTCTTCTCCATCAACCAAACCAAATTGAACACGGACTTGATGGTCAATCTCATCAAAGACTTCTGGGTTATCTGCCAAGTATTTCTTAGCATTTTCAGAACCTTGCCCGATTTTCTCATCCTTGTAAGAGTACCAAGCTCCTGCTTTTTTGATGATATCCAAATCGCTTGCGATCTTCAAAAGCTCACCAGTCTTAGAAATCCCTTCTCCGTACATGATTTCAACGAAGGCTTCCTTAAATGGTGGAGCCACCTTGTTTTTCACGACCTTGATCTTGGTTTCCTTACCGACATTGGTATCTTTTTGATCACCAGTTCCCTTGATTTGTGTGCTTCCACGAACATCCAAACGGACTGAAGCGTAGAATTTCAAAGCACGTCCACCAGGTGTTGTTTCTGGATTTCCAAACATGACTCCAACTTTTTCACGCAATTGGTTGATAAAGATGGCAATTGTTTTGGTTTTATTGATAGAAGCACCAAGTTTACGCATAGCCTGGCTCATCATACGAGCCTGCAAACCAACGTGGCTATCTCCGATATCTCCATCAATTTCTGCACGAGGTACAAGGGCAGCAACTGAGTCGACCACGACAAGATCTACAGCACCTGAGTCAATCAATTTTCCTGCAATCTCAAGACCTTGCTCTCCTGAATCTGGTTGAGACAAGAGCAATTCGTCAATGTTGACACCAAGGGCCGCAGCATAAGCTGGATCGAGGGCATGTTCCGCATCGATAAAGGCTGCAATTCCACCTTCTTTTTGCGCTTGCGCAACTGCATGAAGAGCAACCGTTGTCTTACCAGATGACTCTGGTCCGTAGATTTCGATGATACGTCCCTTAGGATAACCACCTGAACCAAGGGCAATATCAAGAGCCAAGGAACCGGAGCTCATCACTTGCACCTTTTGCTCAGCACGTTCACCCAAACGCATGATTGAACCCTTACCAAAGTCTTTCTCAATCAATTTAAGAGCGTCATTCAAGGCTTTTTCACGTTCTGCCCCGAATTTTTTTGAAATTTCATCTAATTTTTTTGGTTTTTTCGCCATTCTATTCTCCTACATTCTAATGGTCCTCAGACCTATCTACTATTATATCAAAAGTTAGTCACTTAATAAAGCCTTGCGAACTAGGTTAAAGGCATGCATAACCGCAATGTGACGTACATCTGCTCGACTTCTACCTCCAATATTAACCTTGATGACCTTAGTTCCATGCTCCTGTGCCAAGCCTATGAAGACTGTTCCAGCCGGGTGTCCTTCGAGGCTATCTGGTCCTGCCACTCCAGTCAAACTAATACCAAAATCTGACTGGGTCTTGCTTCGTGCCTGCTCAGCCATCTTCTGAGCTGTAAATTCAGATACCACACCCTGTTCTTCCAAGTCCTTGACAGGAATATCCAACATCTTTGATTTTTCCTCCAGGCTATAGGTCACGAAACCACCCTTAAATATACTTGAAGCTCCTGAAAAATCCGCCACAGTAGCTTGGAAAAGCCCTGCCGTCAAACTCTCTGCAGCCGTGATAGTTTTCCCTTGTTTTTTCAGTTCTTCTACCACAATGCTGGCCAAGCTAGCCTCCTCTCCATAACCATAACAGAGGTCTCGTAAAGAAATTCCTTCGAAAGTCTGGCAGTCCAAGATTTGATTTCCCAAGATATCCAGCGCTTGATTCGCCTCTTCTTGACTGCTAGCCTTTGTTGACAGACGCAGAGTGACTTCTCCTGTCTTAGCATAAGGGGCCAAGGTCGGATCTGTTTGATTATCAATCAAATCAGCCAAAATCGTAACCAGCTGGCTCTCGCCAATTTCAAAGAAACGAAGAACTCGGGAATACAGCTTTCTCCCTGTTATCAACTTGGGTAGAAGTTGGTTTAAGACCATGGGTTTCAATTCACTTGGTGGACCTGGAAGGACAACGTAGGTCACTCCATCGACTTCCAATATTCCTCCTACAGCCAGTCCTGTTTCGTTTGGCAGTGGAGTCGCTCCATCTACAATTTGGGCTTGTCTTTCGTTATTCGGTGTTCGGGCATAGTCTGGTCGCTGGGCAAAAAAGACATCCAACTTCTCCTGGGCCTGAGGATCGAAGACTAATGCTTTCCCTAAGAATTTAGCCAAAGTTTGTTTGGTCAAATCGTCCTCAGTTGGCCCCAAACCACCTGTTAAAATCACCAGATTGCTCCGTTGACTGGCAATTTCGAGCAAAGACAAGAGACGAGCTTCATTGTCTCCTACAGCCGTCTGAAAATATACGTCTACCCCAATCTCTGCTAGTTTTTCCGATAAAAACTGAGCATTGGTATTGACAATCTGCCCTGTCAAAATCTCTGTTCCAACAGCAATGATTTCTGCTTTCATGTTTCCTCCTACCTATCTATTCGTATTTTTTTGAAAAAATCGCAGGAAATTTCCCACGATTGATTTTTTTATTTTTATCAACAAATGAACTATTCTACTTCATTTGTTACAAAGACACCTTGTTGTTGATTCTCCCCATCACCAACAGGCACCCGTCCAAACAAATCTTCAAATAAGACAACATTTGTTTCCAGCTGAGTGACTTCTTCTTGTCCCAAAGAACGTCGCAATATATTCTGCATTTCCAACATATGCTCTCTCGAAACAATCTGGTAAGAAATCCCTTGCAACATCTCTCCCTCACCCTTCAACTGTTGTGATTCAATGGTTTTAAATGAATCTTTATAGCCCAACAAGCTTGGAATACTTTTCGCAGATAAATCAATATTAGTCTGCATATTAGTGCTTAAAGCTTTTAAGATAGACTGATAGTGACTGACACTATTCAAACTAAGAACTTTTTCGACAACCTTTTGAATAACTTCACGTTGTCTCTTTTGACGACCATAGTCTCCTTCAGGATCCTGATAGCGCATACGGGAATAAACAAGGGCTTCTTCTCCATTTATTGTCTGCTCTCCAACACCGATAGAAATGGTATTAAATTCCTCTTGATCACTAATAGAAATTGGGAAGCCTAGCGTGTTATTGACAGTTATACCACCCACTGCATCTACCAATTGTTGCAATCCTTGCATATTAACCATAATGTAGCGATCGATATGGATATTCATCATCTTTTGAATGGTTGAAATAGCTAACTCTGCACCACCACCAGCATAGGCAGCGTTTAACTTCGCTTCCTCAATCTGGCCATCTTTATGCTGAATTTTAGTCAGGATGTCACGTTCCAAACTCAACATCATGGTTTTCTTAGTATGTGGATTCACCGTCAAGAGAATCATGGAATCACTATTTCCAGCCCATTGATCTGTACGCTCTACATTCCCAGTATCAACCCCCATCAAAAGAATCGTTAAGGGTTCAGTCGCCTCAATAACATTGGTTTCTTCTCCAATTTTTTTATAGGTTTTTGATAAAGTTTGTGTACCTTGCTGATAAATAGTATAAGCAAAAACACCCACACCCAAAACCGTCACAGCTAGAAAAGCTAGCACCATTCCAATAATTTTTTTAACCATATTTCTATTAATCTATCAGCCTACCCATCAGGTAAACATCGATAAATTCCCCTTCTTCTATGTACGCACCGCGCTCTTGTCTACCTTCAATTACAAAGCCATGCTTTTGATATAGATGAACTGCAGCCTGATTACGAGTTTGGACAGTCAGTTGAAGTCTACGAAGAATGCCACTAGCCTGCGCCCATTCTACGACTTCTTCTAGCAAAAAACTTCCCAATCCATTATTCCAATATTTCTTACCAATCACAATAAAGAGATCTCCAATATGACGAACTCTCTTGCGTTGATCAGCTGTGATATTTACAAGACCAGCAATTTCATCATTCAGTAAGGCCAGTAAAGTGATTTGATTTTCCGAGTGAGCCTGTTTATCCAAAAATAACTCCATCTCAGTATCTGTCATCAAAATACCATCCCTGTCCAGACTGGTAAAATCTGTTTCTACACTGACACGATTTAAAAATGATACTAAAGCAGCCGCATCTTCAACCTCTGCTTCCCTAATGAGCAACTCATACTCCATGTTGAAGCTCCTCTAAGAGTTTTTCTGCACGCAAGCCCTTGGCTTTGAAGTTTAATCTGCGACCATCTTCCTCTTTTAGAATTTCCAGTTCTAAATAAGTATCTGGCAAGGCATCACCTAAAAGATTTCCCCACTCGATGACAGTCACTCCACCACCAAAGAGAAATTCATCCAAGTCAATAGAATCCGCATCTCCCTCAATACGATAAACATCTAGGTGGTAAAGCGGAAGACGACCTTCATACTCTCTTACGATAGTGTAGGTTGGACTCTTAATCATCTGAGAAATCTGTAATCCCCTAGCAAGACCTTTTGTAAAGGTCGTTTTGCCTGCTCCAAGTTCGCCAGTTAAAATTAAAACATCATTCTTTTCTAATAAATAGCCCAAACGTTCACCTAAGGACTGTAACTCTTCTTCGTTTTTAGTGTACATGTTTCTATTATACCAAAAAGTTGTTCTTTGTCGAGATATTATCTGTGAATTTCATATTATGAATTGTAAAAACTTCGGTCAGTTCTTGTTTTGATTTTAAAATAGAAACAGTAAAAAGACAACTAATAAGATATCTCTCATCAAATGGCTGTAAAACGAAACTTCCCAGCGAATGACTTTTGGCACCAACAGTCCTAGAAATAGCATTCCTAAGGTAATATAAAAGGTCATGGATAATAGCATCCAAGGATTTCTGAGAAAGATTAGAATAGCTAGTCCACTAATAAAACAGATTTCCTTCTTACCCAAAATCTTTTTCAATCCATTTACATACTTCTGAATCGGTAGAAAAACTAACAAATCAATACCAAATAAGAAAAAGAAACTTGGTAGAAAGGCTTCCACAAACCCTTCTACGGATGTATTTCCTGCAAGGATATGGTCTATGACAATTAAAGCTAAACCCAAAATGTTTACTAAGAGCAAGAGACTATACAAGAATTGTTGCTTATCTTCCTTAAAAACTGAATAAGATTGATTTCGCTGTCCACTATAGTAGTTTAGCCCTGCACCAATACTGGCAAGGAGCAACATGCCAACTAAATAATAGAAGCAGTTTTGATTTAACATCAAAGCCCAAGTCGATAAACTTAAACAAGAACAGCTACTAAGACCAAAAAACGTCAGCAATAACAAAACTCTAATTTGCTTTTTCATTCTTTCCATCATTCTTCCTCCCTTACTTGCTCTTATTATAAGCTAGAAATTCTCATCATTGCTAGAATATTTCTCAACTGTCAGTTTTCTACTCTAAAATGTAAAAAAGTTTGATGCAAGTAACCCTTACATCAAACTTTTACTACTTTCCGTCAAACCAAAGAGCAATTTCTCGCTTAGCTGACTCTTCTGAATCTGAACCATGCACAACATTTTGGATAGCTTGGTTTTCACTAGCAGCTTTTGCAAAATCACCTCGAATAGTTCCTGGTAAAGCTTCTTCTGGACGAGTAGCACCCATCATGGTCCGCCAAGTTTCAATTACTTTGGGACCAGAAATGATACCTACAAGAACTGGGCCTGAAGTCATAAATTCACGAATCGGTGGGTAAAAACTTTGACCAACCAAGTCCTGATAGTGCTGGTCAATCAACTCTTCTGAAACCT
>CAURTW010000044.1:0-12066 GCA_963527705.1 uncultured Streptococcus sp. | reverse complement strand
TTACTAAGGCCTTGGACCAAGCAGGCTTGTCACCAAGTGTACGTGGGGAAGCTCTCAGCTTGGCAGAATTTGCCAGCCTAGCAGATGCACTTAAAGGACAAGGACTTTAAAATGCAGGGACAAATTATTAAGGCCTTGGCAGGCTTCTACTATGTAGAGAGTGATGGCCAGGTCTATCAAACACGCGCGCGTGGAAATTTCCGTAAAAAAGGCCATACTCCTTACGTTGGAGACTGGGTAGATTTTTCTGCCGAGGAAAATTCAGAAGGCTATATCCTCAAGATTCATGAACGGAAAAACAGTCTGGTCCGTCCGCCTATTGTCAATATTGACCAAGCTGTAGTAATCATGTCTGTCAAGGAACCTGATTTTAACAGCAATTTGCTGGATCGTTTCTTGGTTCTCTTGGAGCACAAGGGTATCCATCCCATTGTCTATATTTCCAAGATGGATTTGTTGGAAGATAGAGGAGAACTGGATTTTTATGAACAGACTTATGGTGACATCGGCTACGACTTTGTGACCAGTAAAGAAGAACTTTTGCCCTTGTTAACAGGCAAGGTTACAGTCTTTATGGGGCAGACAGGTGTTGGGAAATCAACTCTTCTCAATAAAATCGCACCAGACCTCAATCTTGAAACAGGAGAAATTTCAGACAGTCTGGGTCGTGGGCGCCACACTACTCGAGCAGTTAGTTTTTATAATCTCAATGGAGGTAAAATCGCAGATACACCAGGTTTTTCATCACTGGATTATGAAGTGTCAACGGCTGAAGACCTCAATCAGGCCTTCCCAGAGATTGCTAGTGTCAGCCGAAACTGCAAATTCCGCACTTGTACCCATACCCATGAGCCGTCCTGTGCAGTGAAGCCGGCAGTAGAAGAGGGTATCATTGCGTCCTTCCGTTTTGACAACTACCTGCAATTCCTCAGTGAGATTGAAAATCGCAGAGAAACCTATAAAAAAGTCAGCAAAAAAATTCCAAAATAAGGAGAAACCTATGTCTCAATACAAGATTGCTCCGTCAATTCTGGCAGCAGATTATGCCAACTTTGAACGTGAAATCAAACGTCTAGAAGCAACTGGTGCAGAATATGCCCATATCGATATCATGGATGGTCACTTTGTACCACAAATCAGTTTTGGTGCAGGTGTGGTCGAAGCTCTTCGACCTCATAGCAAGATGGTCTTTGACTGCCACTTGATGGTAGCTAATCCAGAGCATCATTTAGAAGACTTTGCGCGTGCGGGAGCGGATACCATCAGCATCCATGTGGAAGCAACGCCCCATATTCATGGTGCCCTCCAAAAAATTCGTTCTCTAGGGGTCAAACCTTCAGTCGTTATCAATCCTGGCACACCAGTTGAAGCCATCAAGCACGTCCTTCATCTAGTTGACCAAGTTTTAGTCATGACAGTTAACCCAGGCTTTGGTGGGCAAGCCTTTCTACCAGAGACCATGGATAAGGTCCGTGAGTTGGTTGCTCTTCGTGATGAAAAAGGCTTGAACTTTGAAATCGAAGTGGATGGCGGGATTGATGACCAAACTATTGCTCTAGCCAAAGAAGCTGGTGCGACCGTTTTTGTAGCAGGTTCCTATGTCTTTAAGGGAGATGTCAATGAGCGAGTACAAACTCTCAGAAAACAACTGGGCTAGGGTTGGCGTTTTTGCTGGCGGAGACCGTGGTCACTACCGGACAGACTTTGATTGCTTTGTTGGTGTGGATCGAGGCTCGCTCTGGGTCTTGGAAGAAGATTTGCCTCTTGCTCTAGCAGCCGGAGATTTTGATTCTGTGACGGAAGAAGAGCGACAGGTGATTCAAAAACATGCCCAGCATTTTGTTCAAGCCCGACCAGAAAAAGATGATACAGATCTGGAATTGGCTCTCTTAACCATCTTTGAGAAAAATTCTCAGGCTCAGGTCACTATTTTCGGTGCTTTGGGTGGCCGTATTGATCATATGCTGGCTAACGTCTTTCTACCTAGCAATCCCAAGTTGGCACCTTATATGCACCAGATAGAAATTGAAGATGGGCAAAACTTGATTGCCTATTGTCCAGAAGGGACCAGTCAGCTACAGCCTCGTTCAGACTACGACTATCTAGCCTTTATGCCGGTTCGGGATAGCCAGCTGACTATTCTCGGTGCTAAGTATGAGTTGACAGAGGAAAATTTTTTCTTTAAAAAAGTGTACGCTTCTAACGAATATATAGATAGGGAAGTTTCGGTGACTTGCCCAGATGGCTATGTAGTCGTGTTGCATAGCAAGGACAGGAGGTAGGATGGAAAGTTTACTTGTTCTATTATTGATTGCCAACCTAGCTGGACTCTTTCTGATTTGGCAAAGGCAGGATAAGCAGGAAAAACATCTCAGCAAGAGCTTGGAGGATCAGGCAGATCACTTGTCAGACCAGTTGGATTACCGCTTTGAACAAGCCAGACAAGCCAGTCAGTTAGATCAAAAAGATTTGGAAGTGGCTGTCAGTGACCGTTTGCAAGAAGTGCGAATGGAATTGCACCAAGGTCTGACTCAAGTTCGTCAAGAAATGACAGATAATCTCCTCCAAACCAGAGATAAGACCGACCAACGTCTCCAAGCCTTGCAGGAATCAAATGAGCAACGTTTGGAACAAATGCGCCAGACAGTCGAGGAAAAGTTGGAAAAGACCTTGCAGACGCGCTTACAAGCTTCCTTTGAGACAGTTTCCAAACAACTGGAGTCAGTCAATCGTGGTCTTGGCGAAATGCAGACAGTTGCCCGTGATGTCGGAGCTCTTAACAAGGTTCTCTCTGGAACCAAGACGCGAGGGATTCTGGGAGAATTGCAACTGGGGCAAATCATCGAAGATATCATGACACCTGCCCAGTACGAACGAGAATATGCAACGGTTGAAAACTCTAGTGAACGAGTGGAGTATGCCATCAAGTTGCCTGGACAGGGTGACCTGGAATATGTCTACTTACCGATTGACTCCAAGTTTCCACTGGCAGATTATTACCGTCTAGAAGAAGCTTATGAAGCAGGTGACAAGGACGAAATCGAACGCTGTCGCAAGTCACTCTTAGCCAGCGTCAAGCGCTTTGCCAAGGATATCAAGAGCAAGTACATAGCACCGCCTCGGACTACCAATTTTGGAGTTTTGTTTGTTCCGACAGAAGGTCTCTATTCAGAAATCGTCCGCAATCCGGTCTTCTTTGATGACTTGAGACGGGAAGAGCAGATTATTGTCGCAGGACCAAGTACCCTATCAGCTCTTCTCAATTCCCTATCAGTTGGTTTCAAAACCCTTAATATCCAAAAGAGTGCCGACCATATTAGTAAGACTCTTGCTAGTGTTAAGACCGAGTTTGGCAAGTTTGGTGGCATTCTGGTCAAGGCACAAAAACACCTCCAACATGCCTCTGGCAATATTGATGAATTATTAAACCGTCGTACCACAGCTATCGAGCGGACGCTCCGTCACATTGAATTATCAGAAGGTGAGCCTGCGCTTGATCTACTCCATTTCCAAGAAGATGAGGAAGAATATGAAGATTAGTCACATGAAAAAAGATGAGCTGTTTGAAGGTTTTTACCTGATTAAGTCAGCTGACCTGAGACAGACGCGAGCTGGGAAAAACTACCTAGCCTTTACCTTCCAAGACGATAGTGGCGAGATTGAAGGGAAACTCTGGGATGCCCAACCTCATAACGTTGAGGCCTTTACCGCAGGTAAGGTTGTCCACATGAAAGGACGCCGAGAAGTTTATAACAACACCCCTCAGGTCAACCAAATTACTCTTCGCCTGCCTCAGCCTGGTGAACCCAATGATCCAGCTGATTTCAAGGTCAAGTCACCAGTTGATGTCAAGGAAATCCGTGACTATATGTCGCAAATGATTTTTAAAATTGAAAATCCTGTTTGGCAACGGATTGTCCGAAAGCTCTACACCAAGTATGATAAGGAATTTTACTCCTATCCAGCTGCCAAGACAAACCATCATGCCTTTGAAACGGGCTTGGCCTATCATACGGCGACCATGGTGCGTTTGGCAGATGCTATTAGCGAAGTCTATCCTCAGCTCAATAAGAGCCTGCTCTATGCTGGGATTATGTTACATGACTTGGCTAAAGTCATTGAGTTGACGGGACCAGACCAGACCGAGTACACAGTGCGAGGTAATCTTCTTGGGCATATCGCTCTCATTGATAGTGAAATTACCAAGACAGTGATGGAACTCGGCATCGATGATACCAAGGAAGAAGTCGTTCTGCTTCGTCACGTCATCCTTAGTCACCATGGCTTGCTTGAGTATGGAAGTCCAGTCCGTCCACGCATTATGGAAGCAGAGATTATCCATATGATTGATAATCTGGATGCCAGCATGATGATGATGTCAACTGCTCTTGCTTTGGTGGATAAGGGAGAGATGACCAATAAAATTTTCGCTATGGACAATCGTTCCTTCTATAAACCAGATTTAGATTAATAATTTAAGAAAAATGAGCATTTTTTAGGATAAGAATGTTCGTTTTTTTATGTGAATATGGTATAATAGATAAAATATCAAAATTAAATGAAGTAGGAAATAGAAATGAAATTAAGAAGAAGTGATCGGATGGTTGTCATTTCCAACTATTTGATTAATAATCCTTATAAACTAACTAGTCTCAATACTTTTGCTGAAAAGTATGAATCTGCTAAATCATCCATCTCAGAAGATATCGTCATTATCAAACGTGCCTTTGAGGAGATCGAAATCGGTCATATCCAAACAGTAACTGGTGCTGGCGGAGGTGTCATTTTTACACCATCAATCTCAAGTCATGATGCCAAGGAAATGGTCGAGGACTTGTGTGCCAAGTTGTCAGAAAGTGATCGTATCTTGCCAGGTGGCTATATCTACCTGTCTGATTTGCTCAGCACACCAGCTATTTTGAAAAATATTGGTCGCATTATTGCCAAGAGCTTTATGGACCAAAAAATTGATGCGGTTATGACAGTAGCGACTAAGGGTGTTCCACTTGCAAATGCAGTTGCCAATGTCCTCAATGTTCCCTTTGTTATTGTGCGCCGTGACTTGAAAATTACCGAAGGTTCAACGGTCAGCGTCAACTACGTTTCAGGTTCAAGTGGTGACCGTATTGAGAAAATGTTCCTTTCAAAACGCAGTCTCAAGGCAGGAAGCCGTGTCTTGATTGTGGATGACTTCTTAAAAGGCGGAGGAACTGTCAACGGGATGATCAGTCTCTTGCGTGAGTTTGATTCAGAATTGGCTGGTGTAGCGGTCTTTGCGGACAATGCCCAAGAAGAACGTGAAAAGCAGTTTGATTACAAGTCACTCTTAAAGGTAACCAATATTGATGTCAAGAACCAAGCCATTGATGTTGAAGTTGGTAATATCTTTGACGAAGATAAATAAGAGATAGAACTAAAGGTTGGAACGATTGTCCCAGCCTTTCTTTGCAAATAGAATAGAAGGAAACTTATGAAAACACCATTTATCAATAAAGAAGACTTAGAAAAGATTGTTGCCGAGTTCCCAACTCCCTTTCACTTGTATGATGAGAAGGGAATTCGTGAAAAGGCAAGAGCCGTCAACCAAGCATTTTCATGGAACAAGGGCTTTAAGGAATATTTTGCAGTTAAGGCTACTCCAACACCAGCTATCTTGAAAATTCTCCAAGAGGAAGGTTGCGGTGTGGACTGCTCTAGTTATGTGGAGCTTTTGATGAGCCATAAACTGGATTTTCCAGGTTCTGAGATCATGTTCTCTTCAAACAACACGCCAGATAAGGAATATGCCTATGCGCGTGAATTGGGTGTAATCATTAACTTGGATGCATTTGAAGATATTGAACATCTAGAGCGTGCAGCAGGGATTCCAGAAATCATCTCTTGTCGTTACAATCCTGGAGGCGTTTTTGAGCTAGGAACAGACATTATGGACAATCCTGGAGAAGCCAAGTTTGGCATGACCAAGGACCAGCTCTTTGAAGCTTTTGCCATCTTGAAGGAAAAAGGAGCCAAGACTTTTGGGATTCACTCCTTCCTAGCGTCCAATACCGTGACCCATCTCTATTATCCAGAGTTGGCGCGTCAGCTTTTTGAATTGGCTGTTGAAATCAAGGAAAAGTTGGGCATTTCGCTAGACTTTATCAATCTTTCTGGCGGTATTGGTGTCAACTATCGTCCAGACCAGGAGCCAAATGATATCGCCTTGATTGGTGAGGGAGTTCGTAAGGTTTATGAAGAGGTTCTTACGCCAGCAGGTCTTGGTCAGGTCAAGATTTTCACCGAATTGGGTCGCTTTATGTTAGCACCTCACGGTGCTTTGGTCACAAGAGTTACCCATAAGAAGAAAACCTACCGTACCTATCTAGGCGTGGATGCTTCAGCGGTTAACCTTATGCGTCCGGCCATGTACGGAGCCTACCACCATATTACCAATCTGACTCACCCAGATGGACCATCTGAGGTGGTAGATGTGGTCGGTTCACTCTGTGAAAACAATGATAAATTTGCAGTAAATCGCGAACTTCCTCATACAGAAATCGGTGATTTGCTGGTCATTCATGATACAGGTGCCCACGGATTTTCAATGGGCTACCAGTACAATGCCAAACTTCGTTCTGCGGAAATACTCTATACTGAAGAAGGAAAAGCCCGTCAAATCCGCCGTGCAGAGCGCCCTGAGGACTATTTTGCAACCTTGTATGGCTTTGATTTTGAAGAATAAAATGATAAGTAATTGAAAATGAAATTGAAAAACAGATTGCTTTCTAAAAAATAGGCAAAAATCTTGTTTTTCCTTCAAGTCGTGATATAATAAAACTATAAAACGTTTTCAAGGAAGGTAACGATATGTCTGAAGAAACAATTGATTATGGACAAGTGACAGGAATGGTGCATTCGACAGAAAGCTTTGGGTCAGTAGATGGGCCTGGTATTCGCTTTATTGTCTTTTTGCAGGGCTGTCACATGCGTTGCCAGTATTGCCACAACCCGGACACTTGGGCTATGGAGTCCAATAAGTCACGTGAACGGACGGTAGATGATGTCTTGACAGAAGCCTTGCGTTACCGCGGTTTCTGGGGAAATAAGGGCGGTATTACAGTCAGTGGAGGAGAAGCCCTCTTGCAGATTGATTTCCTGATTGCCCTCTTCACTAAGGCTAAGGAACAAGGAATCCACTGTACTTTGGACACCTGTGCCCTTCCATTCCGTAATAAACCACGTTACCTTGAGAAGTTTGACAAACTCATGGCTGTCACTGACTTGGTTCTCTTGGATATCAAGGAAATCAACGAAGAACAGCACAAGATTGTCACTAGCCAAACCAATAAAAATATCTTGGCCTGTGCCCAGTATCTATCAGATATTGGAAAACCTGTCTGGATTCGCCACGTGCTAGTTCCAGGTTTGACAGACAGAGATGATGACTTGATTGAACTTGGTAAGTTCGTCAAGACCCTCAAAAATGTTGATAAGTTTGAAATTCTACCTTATCACACCATGGGTGAGTTCAAATGGCGTGAACTGGGAATTCCATATTCCCTCGAAGGGGTTAAACCACCAACAGCAGACCGCGTCAAGAACGCTAAAAAACTCATGGATACCGAAAGTTATCAAGACTATATGAAACGTGTACATGGATAAAAAAGAAGCCTGATAGAAACATCGGGCTTTTAAGTTTACACAAATCTAGATAATTAAATGAAACAAAATTTTAAATCTTTTTTACTCTCTAAATTCTGAAAAAAATCCGAAAAAGAATGTGTAAGATATAGTTACTTTTAGAAATATTAAATAGAATAGGAGAACATCATGGAACAAAGTATTGCTATTAAAAATTTATGTAAGTCATATGGACAAACTCAAATTTTAAAAGATATTTCTTTTGAAGCAAAAGCAGGTAGAGTGACTGCTTTCCTGGGTCCAAATGGAGCTGGTAAAAGTTCAACATTACGTATTTTATTAGGATTAGACAAAGCAACATCTGGTCTTACCAAAATTGGAGATCAAACTTATAAGGAATTAAAATTTCCTCTAAAGACTGTAGGAGCTTCATTTGACAGTGTAGGAGCTCCTGATGATCGGACTGTTTATCAACATTTGAAAATTGTTGCTGCTAGTAATGGGATATCCAGTCAGCGAATTGATCAAGTCTTGGATATGGTGGATATTAGCCATAAGAAAAAATCTAAAATTGGAAAATTATCATTAGGAGAAGGACAACGCTTGGGAATTGCAACAGCTCTATTAGGAAATCCTCAATATCTGATATTGGATGAACCGACTAATGGGTTGGATCCAAGAGGAATTCGGTGGTTTAGAGAGTTTATAAAAAAACAAGCTCAAGAAGGGAAAACAGTCTTGCTATCATCTCATATATTATCGGAAGTGGAAGCAGTAACAGATGATGTAGTTATCATAAATAAAGGAAAAGTTCTTATAAAAGGGACTTTACAAGAAGTGATGAAAAATCTTTCCTCACTAGAAGAAGTCTTCTTTAATTTAACAGAGGGAGGAAAGTGACATGGCACTTATTTACTCTCTTCATTCTGAAATATTGAAATTACTTTATAAGAGAGCTACTCATGTTGTACTCTTTTTGATACTGGTATTTCAAACGTTTTTAGCAAATATTGGTGCTTCTCAAATTGTTTCAGTTGGTATCCATGCTACACCAGAGACAAATCCAGAATTAGCAGAAGCTATACCTCCGATTGAATTTTTAGGTTTTGATGTCACTTTATTTGGTGTTTTTATTATGATTATCCTCGGCTCAATTTACGGAGCTGAGGAGTATAAATGCTCTGCTATTCGTACAAGTCTCCTCTCTATTACAAATCGAAGTACTTTCCTAGTTTCAAAAACATTAGTTTGGCTTGTATTTTCTTTTTTCATTTCCTTTCTATCAATATTCCTTACGATTAACATGACACATTATGTTTTAGGACAAGATGGCTTACTTCTTTTTTCACTAAATGGGAGAGTTTGGTTCTATATATTTTTAGCCAGTATAGCTTGGACTTTGTTGGGACTGCTAGCCTATATTATGGCTTTGACATTTAAAACAGCCATTGTTCCTCTATTATTTTTGCTTCCCCAAGTCTACAATTTAGGAACATTCTTAGCAAACTATATATCGGTTGCAAAATTTCTTCCAGTTGCATTGGGGCAAGGATTGATTGCTACATCTCCTCAAATTTTAGAACATAATAGTTTACAAAATATTTTACTTTTACTTTGTTGGAACTTCTCATTCTTGGCTTTAGCAATCTACCGATTACTTAAGTCAGATATTGGAGGAGGTGAATAAGTTGAAAGAGCAACTTAAAAGTGAGTATCTCAAGTTTATTATGAATCCTTGGCACTGGTTGATTATAGGTGCTCTATTACTGTGTGTTCCGGCGATGGTTGTTTTTTTAAATAGTAAGCCAGACCAGTTGACTCTACAGTTTGTTTTGGAACAGCTACTGCAAAGTCTCTATTTAGGACAGGCAGGTTTCATTAGTCTAGCGGTCCTATTTATAGGTCAAGAATTTACAGGTTCTAGCCTTCGTACCAGTTTTCTTACCTGTCCAAACCGTTTGAAATTTATAATATCTAAACTAGCTATTCTATTATGTATTGAAATTATCCTATTGGTCCCTGTAATATCATTATGTATACTACTCGCCCAAGGATACTACAATATCAATCTTTTGAGCGATATTAAAAATGTTCTGATAATCCTATTTCCAGCATGTATTTCTATTCTAACCTTCTCTCTTTTAAGTGGTATTTTTGTATTTATTTCCCAGTCTTTTATTTTAATTCTGGGAATCAGTTTATCCCTTTTATTGGGGTTGGGACAAATGTTGCTACAATTCAGTTCTTTTTTTAGAAATTTACCATTACTAGCTAGTATGAATTGTTTTTATACCCATCCCTTGTCGCTTTATTATCCAGTGTGGCAAGGCTTAGGGATACAAATAGTTTGGTTATTAATTGTTTTTGTATTTGCTACACTGATACTTATAGGAAGAAATGTACGCTAGAGACAGGGGATATCCTGTCTTTTTCTCGGTTAGTGCTATAATATAGTTAGGAGGGTGAGTTATGGCTTATAAAATTTTGGTGGTAGATGATGATCTTGCTATTCTTCGCCTAATAAAAAAAGTACTAGAATATGAAAAATATGAAGTAGTCATACGAAATAAGATAGAAGAGATTGATCTTTGTGATTTTACAGGATTTGACTTGATTTTATTAGATATTATGATGCCTGTTAGTGGTTTAGAAATCTGTCAGATGATTCGCGAGCAGATAACTGTTCCTATCTGTTTTATAACTGCTAAGGATATGGATGAAGATTTAGTAGCTGGAATCAATGCAGGTGCTGATGATTATATTATGAAGCCCTTTAGTATGCAAGAATTGTTAGCACGTGTTAAAATGCACTTACGTCGTGAAGAACGGATTAAAGGAAATGTTCATCAAATAAAGATTGGGAAGCTTATACTATATACGGATAGTAAGGAACTATTTGTAAACGATGATAAGATTGCTCTGACAAGGAGAGAATTTGACATAGTGAATCTTTTGGCAAGCAACCCAAGTAAAATATATTCTATTGAGGAAATTTATAATTATCTATATCCACAAAGTTCAGAAGCGCTTTTACGTTCGGTTTCAGAGTACATTTATCAAATTCGTCAAAAGCTGAAACCTTATCAATTAAATCCAATTAAAACCTTGTACGGTGGAGGATATCAATGGGTAGAATCAAAAGTTTTAGACAATTAATTCGAGAAACCTGTTGGAGAATTATTTGGCAGTTTATTCTTGGCTTACTAATGGCCTATCTTATTCCCTTAGCTTCAGTATCTATACAAATAAATGAAGATGGGAAACCTCTAAACAATAGTGGTGTTCTATCAATCTTTTTTAATGTGTCATCATGGATATATATTTGTGTTTTATTGATTATTCTAATAAGTTATCACATTGGAAAATTGTTGAAAAAACTGAGTTATGAAATGACTTTGATTTATGAAAATAGTATATGGTTAGAGCGGGAATGTACAGAAAGATTAACGGTTAAAGAATTTTGTGAGACAGGAAATCGGATTATTGTGATGCAAGATAGAATTCGACAATTAATAGTTGATGAGAAACAGCAGAAAGAAGATTTGATGTTTCAGGTTTCAGCAGCTTCTCATGATTTAAAAACCCCCTTAACCATTATTAGGGGAAATGTGGAATTTTTGCAGACGATAACTGAAAACGACCAATCTCAAGAATGCTTAGCAGATATAGAAAGAGCTAGTCAACAGTTACTAGATTATTTCAATCAATTGATTCACTATTCTAAAACCTATTATGATGATGAGACAGGTTGGACGGAGTATTCCTCTTCAGATTTTATCAATGAATTAGAGAAAGAAGTCTCTTTTTTGATAAAAAATCAGATGAAGTTTTCTTTTGAAAAGAATGTGAAAGGAACTGAAAACTATTATATAAATCCATCTCTTCTGATTCGTGCCATACAAAATGTTTTAACAAATGCTTTGGAGTATGCAGATAAACAGAATCCTAAAATTAACATTAGGGTAGAGCAAGAGGGGGAAGAATTGAAAATAGGTATATGGAATAATGGCTCTGAATTTCCAGAAGAAGTTTTAAATAATTTTGGGAAGCTCTTTTATCGTATGGATAAAGCTAGATCGGTTAAAGAGCAACATTATGGTATTGGACTTAGTTTTGTATGTAGAGTTGCAAAACTACACAAAGGCCGAGTTGAGCTTAGAAATAGAGACGAGGGAGCAGAAGTTTTAATAACTGTGAATTGTATTAAATCATAGCGAGTTACTTGTCAATTTATGATTGAATAGTTTTTATATGTGAGCTTTTAAACTATTTAACTTTTTCGACTAGTATAAGATGTAACGGTAGATAATAAAAACGAATGATGATATCTAGTTGATGAAAACTATTTATCATTCATTCGTTTTTTTAATTATTGGATAATTTACGTAGCTTTATCTCGAACGTTGTTTTCCAGCGTTGCGATTTTTGTGTTTTTTCTTGCTTGTG
>CAURTW010000043.1:0-12208 GCA_963527705.1 uncultured Streptococcus sp. | reverse complement strand
TACATCTCTTGATGACAGCGGGTCGCCAGTCCAACCTTCGTGCTCAACTCTACTCCAACTTCAAGCACCAGTTGAGCCTACCACAAAATGAAGCTAGTGAAGTGCGGTCGATTGTGGGCTCTACCTCTCTTGCCATGACCATGGAAGACATCAAGGGACGGGCACTCATGAAGCGCGAAGAGGTGGATGTCATCCAGCTGGCACTCCCAGTTTATGGAGCCAATGACACCCAAGTCCTCAACAACCTGCGCCAAGCAGTCGCTTCCCTCCAAGAAGCCTGGACAGGCCAGCGCCCAAGTGCCATCCCGATGGTGCCAGAGGAGTTGACCATGGATGTATTTCTCAATCTGCCTACAACTCAAGAGGCGATTCAAAACCATGAATTGCCGATTGCAATTAGTTGCGAGGAAGCTGAGATTATCCCAATTAATCCATCTACATTAAAGAATATTATAGTATTATCAGAAAGCAAGCAATCTCTTCAGTATACAATTTGTCATCTAATTAGTGTAATCAATCATTGCCTAAGCAATGGTCATGTATTGTTAGTAGATTCCAACGAAGAGTATTCATTCTTAAGAGAAAAGGCAAATGCATATATTTCAGGAGAAGAAATCTTAGAGCTATTTAGCAATCTTGATAAGGAGATAACAAATAGGAAAGAAACTTCAAAAGATGTTCAAACTTTCATTGTTATACCGGACTTGGCTTCTTTTGTTGAAAAAGTTTCTATATCTGAAGATGACTTTTATCAATTGTATATTAATGCTTATAAATACGGCTTGCACTTTATTACTGCGGGTTCAAAATCAGTATTCTTTAAGGTGAATCCCGTGATTAAATGCATTAAGGAAAATATTACAACAGCAGTTATTGCTATGCGTTTATATGATCAATCAATTGTGGAACACAATTCAAATAATCGAGAGAAAAAATTAGAGTGGGATCAAGCCTATATTTATGATAAAGGAAGAACTCAAAAAGTAAAATTAATCAAACAAGAAATCGAGGAATAAATTATGTCAGAAAAACTTTATCCATTAGGAACAGTAGTGTATTTAAAAGAAGGAACAGAAAAACTCATGGTTATCGGTCGTGGGGTCGTTTACCAGGATCAGGAAACAAACTCTGAGATGTTTGTAGATTATATGGGTTGTCTTTACCCAAGTGGTATCAATCCAAACAATACAATATTCTTTAATCAAGAAAATATTGATCGAGTTGTTTTCAAAGGTTTTGTGGATGAAGAGGAAGAACGTTTCATAGAAATTTATCAAAATTGGGAGAAGTCTCTTACGATCCCTAAAAAGAAAATAGATTAAACAAAACTCTTACGGAGGTGGTCGTAGATGAATTATAAGGAAAGAATTGCTGCTTTGAATACTTTTAAAACTGCCATAACAGAAGGAGATACAACAGATAGTGTATCAGGTGTTTCTACAGATATTTCTGGTTGGGAAGGTAATGCTGATTCGAAGTTTGATGATTATGTTCTAACAATTAAGGCCGACTGTGCAGATATTTCTGCCAAAAAGGCAAGTTTTCTTAGTGAGGTTGATGGGAGAATATCCCAAATTCAAGCGATGTTTGATCTTGATGTCGCTTTAAATAGTTGGAGATTGGGTATGGTGTACGATTCAAAAGATTCGGCAAACAATAAAGCTCTAGTATATGATTCTATTAGCCAAGCTGATTTGGATTCGAGTGTACGTGATTATCTATTGGGTATGGTTTATTAGGGGGTAACATGACTACTATCAAGATGGACAAAGAAACATTTGTATCATCGGTTGAGAAATTGATACAAAATGTTGATAATTATACAAAAAGTGTGACAACTTCTGCTTCCCAATTTAGTTTATTTCAAAGTGATTTGTTGGGGGACGGCTATGCTAAATTATTTAATAAAGTAGATTCAGAATTAAAAAACCAAAAGCTCTTAGTGGCAGAATGCATTGTATTGTCTGAAAGTGCAAAAAGTTTTGCTGAAGAGATTTCGTCTGCTGAATCTTCTGTTTCATTTTAAGTGAAGGGAGAGAGATTATGGCAGAAATAAAATATATCGCAGATCAACATAAACAGTTTCAAGATGAGTTACAAAAAATTGGGGATGGGTTTAGTGACTTGATTACAGAATTGGGAAATGTAAAAACATCCGTTAGTTCAAATCTTAAGGGTGAAGCAGCTACTTCATTGGAAACTGCGATTAATGATTTAACTGCAAAATTAACAAAAGCAAAGACTAATTGGCATACGACCAATGAAAATGCGAAAAAAGTAGAAGAGATCATCAAAAAAGCAGATGAAGATGCTAAGAAGATAGTGGATGAGCAGAAATAAGGAGGATTTGCATGGCTGATGGAGTATTTACGATACCAATGAGTGAGTATTACAGTAAATCAAGTGAGCTTAAGGGGAAAGTTTCAGATTTGATTACTGATGTTGAAAATAATTTTTTAAGTAAGGTTAGTGCGAATATTGATACACTGGATGGACAAGATATTAGTGTTGTAGAAGGCTTTGCCTCTTATACGAGCGCTAAGAGCAAATTAGAAACTCTGAAAGAATATGAGACACAACTAACGAAGATGTCCACCGAGGGCGATAGTAATCCTCTAAATGGAGTGGTGAGTCTAGATAAACAGTATAGCGCCAAGTTTTTGGATGTTTCAAAAGGAGCAGACTCTCAAACGGTTGCATCAGCTATTTCTGCAATTGACCGAAATATTAGTTCACAAGCAGAGGTGATAAAAGCGAGAGAGAGTTTTCTTGCTTTTATATCCAGTTTGACAGGAATAGGTGAAAAAGAAGCAATCGCTAAGATCTATGGAATAGATGTTAAAGATCTTGGAAAATGGGCGAAAGCTGCGGCGGATAGGATCAAAGGTGTTGAAGATGCTTCGAAATTACTGGAAACTTTATATACAGGAAGTGGTAAGGGAATATCATTTCAAACACTCCTATATAGTAAAGAAGTAGGTCAGGCCCTTCAAAGCTCTCCGTTGGTAGAAAAAGTATTAACCTTTATGATGGATCTGCCCTATGCACTAAAAAGCAGTAAATGGGCTAGTAAGTTAAGTAAGGTTTTAGCGCCTTTTACAAAGGGACTGAAACACGTCAAAACAGCAGCATCTTTTCTAATGGGAGAGTACGCAACAGGGGTAGGGAATGTAGCAAAGGATTTTATAAAAAGTGATAAGTTAAAGCTTGGGGGAGAAACTCTAGCTTGGGGGGTATTGGGCGTAGAAGAGGGAGTCAATATCTATAAGAACTACAATAATTCCAAGACTGATTCGAAGACGACCGTAGGGAAAATCGGGAAGTCTGTGATCGGTGGTACCATTGATACCATATCTAACGTTGGTCCTTTAGATGGTATGTGGCTTGGAGCTAAGGCAGGAGGGCTAGGAGGACATCCAGTAGAAGGAGCACTCATTGGTCTTGCTGTAGGAACCCTTAATCTTATCGGTTCTGCAGTTGTACCAGAATTTAAAAAGTCTTTTTATGACGGAGTTAAAAATTTTGCTTACGGTGCTGTGGACATGGTAGAATCGGGAGTGGAGTCTATCGGAAAAGGAATCCACCAGGGCATGGAGACTGTCAAAAGTGTTGGTAAGAATGTTTCTGATTTTTTCAATGGTGGTCTGAAGGCAGCCTCATCCTTGTTTGGATAATGGGAGAAAGTAAATGGATAAGATGCAAAAAGATATTAATGAAGCACTAGAAACAGCACGAAGATTAAACTTAGTAAAGGCGTTTTTTGGACTATCTCTATATTCTCTTATGGTTATGATTGGGACATCCTTACCGATAAACCTATTTAGAATGGCTAGTGAAGCTGGACATGAACTATTTACACAGCTGACATCAGTAGAAAATAGCCTGATTCCTCCAGATAGTTTCTTTGGTTTTCTATTCTTGCTTTGTTGCAGTCATTTTACTTGTTTTTATATTATTTCTAGAAGAAATCGCATTAAAGCCTACTTAATGACTCAAATTTTTCAATTATTTTTGCTCGTAATTACATATTATAGTTGGTTTATAGGTGCCTTGTATTTAATCCCTCTAGTAGTAGTTCGTATCGTCTACTGGATTGGATTTGTCTTATCTCTGATTTACCTTATTTATATTCTCGTTACAAAGCAGCGTGCTAGTAAGGATTATTTCTCCTCAGAGTATTATAAAAAGTTTTTAAATGTTATTTTATTCTTATGGTTGTTGATGTATGGCATCAATCTCTTTACCCATGGGCTTAATCATTTCCTAGCGTATCTCTTGCTTGCTTTATTGCCAATTTCACCTATTTTATTAGGACTATTTTTGGTATCATTTTTCAAGTCCAATGTAGTAACGCTAGAAAACTTGAATGCAGTCAATAAAAATCAAGAGAAATACCGTGAAGAATATGGTTATACCATTGAAGAATGGTACGGGAAGAAGTCAAAAATGTATAAGGAACATGTTAAGAAGTCTAAAAAGAAATAAAGGTTTGTAGATACTATTTCTAGTCTCTTGAAGCTAACCACCTGAAACAAATTCAGGTAGTTAGCTTTTTCTTTTCTTTTATTTTCACGGTACCACGCATATGGTATAATAGAACAAGAACATTTTTCTGTTTGGCAAAAATCCGAAGACGGCTATTGGGGCTATCGTTGGGCTCGCTTGGGGAACGCTTAATCTTATCGGTTCTGTAGTTGCACCAGAATTTAAAAAGTCTGTTTATGACGGAGTTAAAAATTTTGCTTATGGTGCTGTGGACGTGGGAGAATTAGGAGTGGAGGCTATCGGAAAGGGAATCCACCAGGGAGTGGAGACTGTCAAGAGTGTCGGCAAGAATGTTTCTGATTTTTTCAATGGTGGTCTGAAGGCTGCCTCATCCTTGTTTGGATAATAGGAGAGAATAAATGGATAAGATACAAAAAGATATTAATGATGCACTCGATCCAACTCGAAGATTAAACTTAGTAAAGATAATTTTTGTAGCGCCTTTTTTTTCATTGATGATTATGCTTGGGACATCTTTACCGATAAACCTATTTCGAATGGCTAGTGAAGCTGGACATGAACTAGTTACGCAATTGACATCAGTTGAAAAAGGTCTCATTCCCCCAGATAGTTTCTTTGGTTTTCTATTCTTGTTTTGTTGGTGTTATTTTATTTGTTGTTATATCATTACGAAAAGAAATCGCATTAAAGCCTATTTAATGACTCAGATTTTTCAATTATTTTTGCTCGTAATTTTATATTATAGTTTGTTTATAGCCGCCTTGTATCTAATCCCTCTAGTAGCAGTTCGTATCGTCTACTGGATAGGTTTTGTCTTATCACTGATTTACCTTATCTATATCCTTGTTACTAAGCAACGCGCTAAAAAAGATTTTTTTACTTCTCTAAATATTAAAAAATTTTTGAATGTTATTTTGTTTTTATGGCTATTAATGTCTGGAATCAATCTCTTTACTAATGGTCTTAATAATCTTCTGGCACATTTATTGCTTGCTTTATTGCCAATTTCACCTATTTTATTAGGCCTTTTTCTGGTATCATTTTTCAAGTCCAATTTAGTAACACTAGAGAATCTGAATACAGTCAATAAAAACCAAGAGAAATACCGTGAAGAATATGGCTATACCATTGAAGAATGATATGGGAAAAAGTCAAAAATCTACAAGGAACATGTTAAGAAGTCTAAAAAGAAATAAAGGTTTATAGACACTATTCCTAGTCTCTTGAAGCTAACCACCTGAAACAAATTCAGGTGGTTTTCTTTTTCACCCCATTCCTCTATCTAGCTATTCTCCAAAAGTTACCAGATTCTGCCCTAACCTTCTCCCTTATGCTATAATAGTCTATAGAAAGTCAAGGTAATGATGACGAAAATATTATTGGTGGTTGTGGTGCAGGGGTTGGACATCTTTGTGATTTCAGTCTGCTTTGTTTATTTTTGCGGGGGAATTTTCTTCCGCGCTTTGGCGCCGATTTTTGGTCTGACAGTGGGAGGGGTTTGCTTGTTTATCTGCTATGCTATATACAAAAAAATTCTGTCTCTTGCCGTCAAGTTCCACCCTCATGATGTGGCTTTCTTGTTGATTGACTACAAGGGTAGGAGAAGCTAGAATAGCATCCTATCTAGAATAGCATCCTATAATGAGGCAATTTCTGCCTTCAAGCACCAGTTGAGCCTACCACAAAATGAAGCTAGTGAAGTGCGGACGATTGTGGGCTCTACATCCCTTGCTATGACCATGGAAGACATCAAGGGACGGGCTCTCATGAAGCGTGAAGACGTGGATGTCATCCAGCTGGCACTCCCAGTCTCTGGAGACAACGAAAACCAAGTCCTCAATAACCTTCGTCAGGAAGTGGCTTCCCTCCAAGAAGCCTGGACAGGCCAGCGCCCAAGTGCCATCCCGATGGTACCGGAGGAGTTGACAGAGACTGACTTCTATAGTCGAGCCAGCGTGCAGACTGCCTATGAACACGGTCTCGTGCCATTAGGACTTGACTTGGATACAGTTGAGCCCGTTACTTGGAATCTGGCTAAAGGCAATCTTCTCTACCTAACAGATAAAGAAGAGCAGATGGTGGCCTTGGTGAAACACATTACCAAAGGGAAACAGAAGGTCATCGTCTTGGCGCCGAAACTTTCTAAACTCAATCTTGAGAGATTTGGGGAAGAAGTCATTTATGAGGATGAGATACAAAACATCGAAAATAGGCTAGAGCTTCTTGAATCGGAACTTCATAAACGACATCAAGAAGGATTAAAGAAACATGTAGTTACCGTTGTTCTTTATAATATCACAGAAATAATTGGGAATTTAACACCTGTAGCACAAAAGAGACTAGAGTTTATCTTTAAACAAGGTTTACTAGCAGGCTTTGCTTCAATTGTTATTACGAACCAAAGTATTTCTCGTAATATAGAGGCTCCGTTGCGCCTAGCAAAAGGTTTCAAACAAGCTTTGATTAGCATGAGGCTCAATGACCAAAACGTTGTACCCGTTGCAAAGAAACCTCTAAGAGAGACTATGTTAGAAAATCAAGTTCATTATTTTGTTTGTGAGAGTACATACATTAAGATTAAGGCATTGATGCGATAAATGATTGATTAAAGGCGCAATCACGAATCAATAGTGAACATTATAATCGCGGAGTAAAGAAAGATGAAAAAAATAAAAATAATTTTATGGCTAATGATAGGAGGAATTATGCTTATGGCAGTAGCGTCATTGAATGGATGTAGTTTAGGTGGTGAAACCATTCCCAAAAACAGGACAAAAGAACAGTACGAATTTGAAAAAACGTTTGAGCCCATGTTTAAATTTTTAGAGCAAGACAAGAAGGAGTTTAATGGATTAAAGCTTTACAAAAATAGTATTTATATAGAGAGTGGAAACGTAGTAAAGGATTATAAAGTATTCTTAGATACTAGCCAATCTGACATTAAGGGTGACTATACAATAAAAATTGGGGATAATAAAGAAACAGTTCCTGTTACTTACTCTAATGGGAAGTTAAATTATGGGTCGGAGGTAACTCCTTTATATGATGAAGAAATTCTTAATTTGGTAGTACAAAGAGATTATTTCGCTTCCTTGAATATAAAAGAAACCTTTAAGAGTGCAGAAACAGAGCTTCGTGATATTATCTATGAACCAGAAAATCATTCTGACCTCTATAAATATCTTAAAAATAAGTACGATATGCCAGAGGATACAACCTGTAGAATCAGAGTAAGGTACTCTAGTGGAACAATCTATGGAATTTCAATACTAATGGAATCTAGGGATGAGGCTGTTCAAATAGATTTAACTATATTTAAACAACGGGAGGATAATCAATGAATGAAATTGAAAAAAGTAACCGTCGAGTTGAAATGTCAGCCGTCTTATCTGATGCTGTATATAAATACGAAGTAGCCTATACTGCTGGTCGTAAAAATCCAACAGAGATGGCTGTAGGGGTTTTGGATGATGCTGGCGTGGATAGTAGTAGTTATAAAATCGTAGACTCTATGTATGATAGAGGGTCGGGTGTTGCTGCTATTGCTGTTTACGATGATCTGACAAAGGAGACTTATATCTCATACGCTGGAACCAATATGGGTGCTGATGGCCATAAGGATCCTATTGTAGACCTTGCCATTGCCTTAAATGACACCTTGTACTTAAAAGAAAAAAACAAACCTGCCCTTGATTTTTATGATAGAGTGGAGGCGAGTGGACACTATATTAGCACAACTACTGGCCATTCTTATGGAGAATTTCAGGCTGGAAGGACAGCCATGGAGAGACAAGTCCCCTATAATTTTGGCTATCAAGGTGCTCCTCAGTCGGTAAACGGTAAGACTGCTCAAGAGATGGTTGCGGATGGTGACGCTGCTTGGTATAGGGAAGTTGTTGCTAATAGTAATAATTTTGAAGAATTCAAAGTTAACATAATATTGGGGATCCGTTACGCCTAGCAAAAAGTTTCAAACAAGCTTTGATTAGCATGAGGCTCAATGACCAAAACGTTGTACCCGTTGCAAAGAAACCTCTAAGAGAGACTATGTTAGAAAATCAAGTTCATTATTTTGTTTGTGAGAGTATATACATTAAGATTAAGGCATTGATGCGCTAAATGATTGATTAAAGGCGCAATCACATATCAATAGTGAACATCATAATCGCGGAGTAAAGAAAGATGAAAAAAATAAAAATAATTTTATGCTTACTGATAGGAGGAGTTATACTTATGACAGCAGCATCGTTGACTGGATGTAGTTTGGGTGGTGAAACCATTCCAAAAAATAGAACAAAAGAACAGTATGAATTTGAAAAAAATTTTGAGCCTATGTTTGAATTCTTGGAAAAAGACAAGAAAGAGTTTAATGGGTTAGAAGCTTATCAAAGTAGTGTTTATGTAACAGTTGGAGACGACGTAAAGAATTATGAAGTTAATTTAGATACTACTATAGCGGACATTAAAGGTAATTACACAATAACACTTGGGGATACTAAAGAAACAGTTCCTGTTACTTACTCTAATGGGAGATTACAGTACGAATCGAAGTTAGAACCTTTGTTTGATGAGGAAATTCTCAATTTAGTTGTTAAAAGAGAATATTTCGCTTCTTTAGATGTAAAAGAGACTTTTAAGAGTCCGGAAACAGAGCTTTTTGAAATTATTTACCAGCCAGAGAATCATTCTGAACTCTTTAAAACTTTAAAAAACAAGTATGATTTTCCAGAAGACACCAATTGTCGAGTAAGAATCAAACACTCCAGTGGAAGTATTTATCGGATTTCTATACAAATGAAATCGATGGATAAGTCAATTCAAATAGATTTAAGAATATTTGAAAAATAGGGAGAATGGCGTATGAACGAAATTGAAAAGAGCAACCGTCGGGTGGAAATGTCGGCTGTATTATCAGATGCAGTGTACGATTATGAGCAGGATTACACAAGTGGTGGAGATAATCCAATCGGAGAAGCTAAAGCTGTCTTAGATAAAGCTGGTATTGATGAAAGTAGCTATGATATCGTAGATTCCATGTATGATAAAGATTCAGGTGTTGCTGCAATTGCGGTTAAAGATACGATGACAGGTGAGACCTATATCGCCTACGCTGGGACTAACATGGGTGCTGACGGGCATAAAGATCCTATTGTAGACCTTGCCATTGCCTTAAATGACACCTTGTACTTAAAAGAAAAAAACAAACCTGCCCTTGATTTTTATGATAGAGTGGAGGCGAGTGGACACTATATTAGCACAACTACTGGCCATTCTTATGGAGAATTTCAGGCTGGAAGGACAGCCATGGAGAGACAAGTCCCCTATAATTTTGGCTATCAAGGTGCTCCTCAGTCGGTAAACGGTAAGACTGCTAACGAGATGGTGGCAGATAGAGATGCTGCTTGGTATGTAGACGTTATTGGTAAGAGTAACAATTTTGAAGAGTTCAAACAAAAATTAGAGGCGAAAGCTAATGCAGCGAATTTCGGGATAACTAGGATGACTTTTGGTTTTAAGAAAAATACAGTTAAACTTCCAGACGATGCCGTTCTTAGGCAGTATTGGGATTATCTGTCTCATTTAAAAGATACTTCTCCTGAGACTTTGAAAGCTGCTAAAGAAGAAGCAGAACGAATTGAAGCGTTGAGGAAGAATTACAAGGGTTACTCTGTGACGTTTTCTACAACTCGAGATACATTAACGAATATTGCTTGGGCTCAGGATGGGAAAGAGATTTCATTTGGAGGACAGGCGCTGGATAATAGTGTTGCAGAAACACTGTTGGATAACAACACTTGGTTAGTGCTAAAATTTTTGGGAATCACAAGGGAAACCAAGTATCCTGGCAATGTTGTTGCGATTGATCTACCGATTCATCATAATATGACGAAGTACAGAGAAAATGCTGAAGCTATGGAATATACAAAGCAAGTAGTTTTAGAACAGTTATTTGCGGTTGATATAGATGGCGATAGTTTATTAGATTTTGCAGTGACTCCAGAGAATACAACAACTCGAGATTTGTTGAAAAAGTATGGTGACTCAAAAGAAATTCGCTTAGACACGACCTCTATGATGACTTTGATTACAAATCTGAACGCCAGTTTAAGACATGCGGAAGACTTGTTAGAAGTAGTTAAACGTACAAGTCAGGCAAATGAAAATGTTATGAATAATTAAACAATCTAAAAGAAGCCGTCTTCCAGCATTTACAATCAATTAGTTTGATTGAAGCTATTCAAAAGATAGATAATGCTTTCAGTAATTATGATGGCATGAAAGAAACGTTTAAAACACTTAATGCATATAATCCCTATGATTTCTCTAGGAATTTTGACTGGTTCGGTTTTAGTGGCCTAAACGACTATTTTGATAGTAATGGAAATAATTTTGACCATGGAGCAATTGCATCAAAATTATATAGTGCAAAGTTTAATAGTGAGTTGACTCTTCTTGATATTGAAGTACATAAAATGACTTCAAAAGGTAAATCTGAAGGTAATATTTGGGCTGAATCAGCTACCTCTACTTACTTGGGTGTAAGAGGTGCAGAACTAGTCAATTCGTTTGAAGGAATGATAGAAAAAAGCACGACAGGATTAGATAAGCGTTCCCATTTTGGCGATGGAATACCACAAGCTGTGAATGAAATTTTAAAAGTACTGGAACAAAACATTAAGACAATCATTTCTTGCATTTCCTATACTATCTCCGTAGCCGAAATTATCAAAACTGCTTTAGAAGAAACAGATAGAGGCTTGGCGAGAAATATTGATGACCTAGATTTTAGTTCGGTTCCAGATGTTAATACTAGTGTTTCTCAGGATTATAATACCTACTTAGAAGAAAGTGGAATATTTGATGATCGTGATGTTATTAGTGCTTTTGATGATCAGATAGATGTGAGGGCTGAGGATCTAGCAAATCAGATGTCTACGTCTTTTAGCAGTTATTTAGATAGTGCAAAAAGCTATATTCAAAACACGAATAAAGTTATAAATACCTCAAGAGATAATTTAAAAGATCTTATCAATGATTTTCCTACTGAAATTTATTATAAGAATAAATTTGACGATAAGGACGATAAAAAGTTTTATGGTACTGTGGAGTCCGAGATTTCAATATCGGGTACAATTCGAACAGCTGCTTCAGATATTGATATTTTGGATATAGATTTGACCACAGCAGCTACAACAATAAATCTAGTTGTGTCGATGTTGGGAGGTTTCAAGCCTGCGTTCAGGAATGGGATGGAGGATGCATTTTATGGAGCAGCTGAATTGAAAGGTGTTGTTCGTGCTCAAAAAGCAGTTGGTGCAGTTGTGAAATCTTTGCAGATTCGGTTTACAAATTTCAAGAGTGATTTAGAGAGTCTGGCATCGGGTGCTGCGGTACAGGCGTTGGGATATAAACTTGGAGAAATGACAAATCTCATGGGTAATGTCAGTCATGTGATTGATGACTGCTTTGGGGACAGTTAATTACTCAGATATACTAAAAAGTGTTCACTTCTATAATATTTGAATATCCACCTGGATTATTTTCAGGTGGTTTTCTTTTTATTATTCCATAATGTATTCAGTTTTCTTATAATATCTCTCTTATGGTATAATGAATTAAAGCTTTTTCCTCATCTCAGATGAGTTCGCAGAGCTCAAGGTTAACCAGCCCGACTTTATCAAGAAGTTGGTATCTATTGCGC
>CAURTW010000042.1:0-12307 GCA_963527705.1 uncultured Streptococcus sp. | reverse complement strand
AATAGAAGCAAAACCTTCTGGACTGAGAATGGCATAGATAGAATTTTCCAGCATCCAGACACGGTCTGCGACGGCTAGAGCCAGAGCTCCTCCTGAACCACCTTCACCGATAATAATGGCGATAATCGGAACTTTCAGGTCACTCATTTCCATGAGATTGCGAGCGATAGCCTCTCCTTGACCGCGTTCTTCCGCGCCGACACCAGGATAGGCACCTGCAGTATTGATAAAGGTCACAACTGGACGGCCAAACTTTTCAGCCTGTTTCATCAAACGTAGGGCCTTGCGGTAGCCTTCTGGATGTGGTTGTCCAAAATTCCGCTTGAGGTTATCTTGTAAGCTCTTGCCTTTTTGAATACCAACTACTGTTACAGCTTGATCTCCAAGCCAACCAATACCACCAACAACTGCACCATCGTCACGAAAAGAACGGTCACCGTGTAATTGGATAAAGTCATCAAAAATACTTGTCGCAAAGTCCAAGGTTGTCAAGCGACTCTGCTCACGCGCTTCTCTGACTATTTTTGCAATATTCATCTAGGACTCCCTCCGTGCAATCTGACTAGGCTAGCAATCGTATCTGGTAAGTCTCTTCTTTTGACAATAGCATCCACAAAGCCATGTTCCAATAGGAATTCTGCTTTTTGGAAATCCTCAGGCAAGCTTTCACGGACCGTGTTTTCAATCACACGACGCCCAGCAAAACCGACCAAACTCTGTGGTTCAGCCAGAATGATATCACCTTCCATAGCGAAAGAAGCTGTCACACCACCTGTCGTTGGATCTGTCAAAATCGTCAAGTAAAAGAGACCAGCATTTGAATGGCGTTTAACTGCTGCAGAGATCTTGGCCATCTGCATGAGACTCATGATTCCTTCCTGCATACGGGCTCCACCAGAGGCTGTGAATAGGACAACTGGCAATTTTTCGACAGCCGCATACTCAAACAAACGAGTGATTTTTTCACCTACAACCGTACCCATAGAAGCCATGATAAAGTTGGAATCCATAATCCCAAGAGCCACACTCTGACCTTTTATAAGAGCTGTTCCTGTCACAACGGCTTCATCCAGACCTGTTTTTTCACGCATAATTGCTAGTTTCTTTTGATAACCAGGGAAATGCAAGGGGTCCTTGCTTTCAATCCCTGTAAACAATTCCTTGAAGGTTCCCATATCAATCGTCAAAGCCAAGCGTTCTTGGGCAGAAATACGGAAGGTATAGCTACAATGTGGACAGATACGCTCACTTCCCAGATCCTTCTGATAAATGGTATGCTTACAGCCTGGACACTGGGAGAATAATTCATCTGGAACCTCTGGCTTAGCTTGAGGTTTTTCCCTAACCGAACGATTGGGATTGATTCGAATATACTTATCTTTTTTACTAAATAGAGCCATTGATTCCCCTTTTCGGTTTAAACTCTTGAAGTCATTTTATTCTTTTTCTTGATATTTGGGTAAGAAGGTTTCCATCAAGAAGGAAGTATCATAATCCCCAGCAATGACATTGCGATCTGAAATGAGGTCAAGCTGGAAATCTGCATTGGTCTGCACCCCTTCAATCTCTAATTCATAGAGGGCACGTTGCATTTTCATCAATGCATCAAAACGATTTTCTCCATGAACGATGATTTTAGCAATCATACTATCATAATAAGGTGGAATGGTATAGCCTGGATAAACTGCTGAATCCACGCGCAAGCCAACTCCACCACTTGGCAGATGGAGATTGGTAATCTTACCTGGACTAGGAGCAAAGTTGAAGGCTGGATTTTCTGCATTGATACGACACTCGATGGCATGACCTCGTAGGACAATATCTTCTTGCTTAACAGACAGAGACTGACCTGCCGCAATGCGAATCTGTTCCTTAACGATATCCACACCTGAAACAAACTCTGTTACTGGATGCTCTACCTGAACACGTGTATTCATTTCCATGAAATAGAATTTAGCACTGGCTTCATCAAGAAGAAACTCAATGGTCCCTGCATTTTCATAACCAACAGACTCTGCAGCTCGAACAGCAGCAGAACCAATTTCATGACGTAGCGTTTTGCCGATTGCAATTGAAGGACTTTCTTCCAAAACCTTTTGGTTATTCCGTTGAAGAGAACAATCCCGTTCCCCCAAGTGAATCACATGTCCATGCTCATCTCCTAGGATTTGAACCTCAATGTGACGAGCTGGATAGATAACCCGTTCAATGTACATGGCACCATTGCCATAATTGGCCTTGGCTTCACTAGAGGCAGTTTCAAAGGCGGAAACGAGATCTTCTGGTTTTTCAACCTTACGAATTCCTTTACCACCTCCACCTGCTGAGGCCTTGAGCATAACAGGGTAGCCAATTTTTTCAGCAACAATCAAAGCTTCCTCAGAGTTATGCACTTCTCCATCTGAACCTGGAATGACAGGCACACCTGCTTTAATCATCTGAGCACGCGCATTGATTTTGTCTCCCATCATATCCATGACATGACCAGATGGGCCGATAAACTTAATCCCCACCTCTTCACACATGGTTGCAAATTTGGAATTTTCACTAAGAAATCCAAAACCTGGGTGAATGGCTTCTGCCTCAGTCAAGACTGCAGCTGATAGAACCGCATTAATATTGAGATAAGACTCTGTTGCCTTGCCAGGACCGATACAAACTGCTTCATCTGCTAAAAGCGTATGAAGGGCTTCCTTATCAGCAGTCGAATAAACCGCCACCGTCGCAATCCCCAATTCACGCGCCGCACGGATAATACGAACCGCAATTTCACCACGATTGGCAATTAAAATTTTTCGAAACATGGAGAACCTCCTTAGTTCCCAATTGCAAAGGTAAGAGTACCACTGGCCGCAAGCTTGCCATCCACTTCAGCCTTTGCTTCAACCACAGCAATCGTGCCACGACGTTTGACAAAAGTCGCTGTCATAACCAATTGGTCACCTGGTACAACTTGCTTCTTGAATTTGACCTTATCCATACCAGCGTAAAAGACCAGTTTACCTTTATTTTCAGGTTTTGACAACTCCAAGACACCAGCTGTTTGCGCCAAGGCTTCCATAATCAGAACACCTGGCATGATAGGGTATTGAGGAAAATGACCATTGAAAAAGGGCTCGTTAATGGTCACATTTTTGATGGCAACAATGGTGTTCTCGCTCACTTCCAACACACGGTCTACTAGGAGCATAGGATAACGGTGGGGAAGAGCTTCTTTGATTCCTTGAATATCGATCATTTGATACGTACCAATCCTTTACCAAATTCAACCATTTCTTCGTTAGAAACGAGAATTTCTGTTACCACACCATCCTTAGGAGCTGGGATTTCATTCATGACTTTCATAGCTTCGATGATCACCAACGTTTGACCTTTTTTAACACTATCACCAACTGTTACAAAGGCAGGTTTATCTGGACCAGCAGCCAAGTAAGCCACTCCAACAAGTGGGCTCTCTACAACATCTCCCTCTACAGCCACACTTGCTTCAGCTGGAGCTGGAACCTCTTCTGTTACAGTCTCTGCTGGAGTAGATGTAGGAGCCACTGGACTCGGTGCTGCTAGAACGGGCGCTGGAGCGACTTGAGCTGCAGCTTCAGACACCAGTCTCGCTTCATTCTTACTAAACTGCAACTCATCCGTCCCATTTTTATAAGAAAATTCTCTCAAACTTGACTGGTCAAATTGGGCCATCAAGTCTTTAATATCGTTTAAATTCATAGTTATTCATTCTCCCAACGTTTGAAAGCAAGAACTGCATTGTGGCCACCAAAACCAAAAGTATTTGAAATAGCGTATGGAATTTCTTGCTCCAAGCCTTGTCCATAAACGACGTTGGCTTCGATATAATCTGATACTTCACTTGTCCCAGCTGTCATTGGAACAAAGTTATGACGCATAGCCTCGATCGTTACGATAGCTTCTACTGCACCTGCAGCCCCCAGCAAATGTCCTGTGAATGATTTGGTTGATGATACAGGTACTTCCTTACCAAGAACAGCTACGATCGCACCACTTTCTCCTTTTTCATTAGCAGGAGTTGAGGTTCCGTGAGCATTGACATAGGCTACTTGCTCTGGAGAAATCTCAGCTTCTTCCAAGGCTAGTTTGATGGCCTTGATAGCTCCCTGACCTTCTGGATGTGGTGAAGTCATGTGGTAGGCATCACAAGTATTTCCGTAACCAACCACTTCAGCAAGGATAGTAGCCCCACGTTTTTCAGCGTGTTCAAGGCTTTCAAGAACCAACATCCCAGAACCTTCACCCATAACAAAACCATTACGGTCCTTATCAAATGGAATGGAAGCACGAGTTGGGTCCTCTGTAGTTGAGAGAGCAGTTAGGGCTTGGAAACCAGCAATAGCAAAAGGTGTGATAGAGGCTTCTGAACCACCTACCAACATAACATCTTGGAAACCAAACTTGATTGAGCGGAAGGCATCCCCAATCGCATCATTTGATGAAGCGCAGGCAGTGTTGATGGATTTACAAACACCGTTTGCTCCAAAACGCATAGCAACATTTCCTGAAGCCATATTTGGCAAGGCTTTTGGAAGAGTCAATGGTTTCACACGTTTTGGTCCTTTATCATGGAGGCGAAGCACTTGATCTTCAATTTCCTTAATTCCACCAATACCAGAGGCCACGATAACACCAAAACGATCTTTATCAAGAGCCTCTACATCCAAATTGGCATGATTGACAGCTTCTTGGGCTGCATACAAGGCATACAAAGAGTAGTTATCAAAACGGTTGGTATCTTTCTTAACAAAGTATTTATCAAAAGGAAAATCTTGAATTTCTGCTGCATTATGCACATCAAAGTCACTATGATCAAATTTTGTAATTGGACCAATTCCGATTTTTCCAGTTGTCAAACTATTCCAAAATTCTTCTGGTGTATTTCCGATTGGAGATGTTACTCCATAACCTGTTACTACTACGCGATTTAGTTTCATCTTTCTCACCTCTAGCTTCTGCTACATACTGAGGCCGCCATCAATGGCAACCACTTGACCAGTTAAATAATCTTGGCCTGCTAAAAATACTGTCAAATCTGCAACCTGCTCTGCCTGCCCAAATTCTTTCATAGGAATTTGTGCTAGCATGGCATCTTTTACCTTGTCTGATAGGACAGCTGTCATATCGGACTCAATCATTCCAGGTGCAATAGCATTAACCCTGATATTGCGATTGGCCACTTCACGAGCCACAGACTTGGTAAAACCAATCAAACCAGCCTTAGAAGCTGCATAGTTAGCTTGACCGATATTTCCCATCAAACCAACAACACTAGACATATTAATGATAGCACCTTCTCTGGCTTTCATCATCGGTTTCAAGACTGATTGTGTCATGTTAAAGGCACCAGTCAAGTTAACCTTGAGCACTTTTTCAAAATCCGCCTCTGTCATCTTGAGCATCAGGGTATCTTGGGTAATCCCTGCATTGTTAACCAAAACATCTACTGAACCCAGCTCTGCAATAGCTTGATCAACCATACGCTTAGCGTCTGCAAAATCTGACACGTCTCCTGATATAGGAACCACCTTGACACCATAATTTGAAAACTCAGCGAGCAATTCTTCTGAGATTGCCCCACGACTGTTTAAAACAATATTGGCTCCTGCTTGAGCAAACTTGTGGGCGATGGCAAGACCAATTCCACGACTCGAACCTGTAATAAAGATATTTTTATTTTTTAGTTGCATTCTTTTCTCCTGTTTCCTCTTGTATTTATGGGAGAAGGGATTACTTGTTTTCTAGCAAAGTTTCCAAACTAGCCTGATCTTCAACATTGGCTAGTTTAGCGGTCTTATCAATTTTTTTGACAAAGCCTGACAAGACTTTCCCCGGTCCAATCTCGATAAAGTTGGTTACGCCTGCTTCTTGCATAACTGCAATACTTTCATAGAAACGAACTGGCTCCTTGACCTGACGCGTCAAAAGTTGAACAATGTCTTCTTTTTTCATAACTGCAGCTTCTGTATTGCCGACTAAGGGACAAGTGAAAGCTGAAAAACTTACCTGAGCTAGAGTTTCAGCTAGTTTCTGGCTAGCAGGCTCAAGGAGGGCGGTATGAAAGGGACCTGACACCTTGAGAGGAATCAAGCGTTTGGCACCTGCTTCTTGCATGAGTTCAACAGCTCGATCAACTGCAACCACTTCTCCTCCAATCACGATTTGTGCAGGTGTATTATAGTTGGCTGGCGTAACCACTCCAAGTTCAGAAGCTTTTTGACAGACTTCTTCAATAACCTCTACTGGTGTATTGAGAACTGCCACCATCTTGCCAGAACCAGCAGGGGCTGCTTCTTCCATATAGGCTCCACGCTTAGCAACCAAGACAACCGCATCTTCAAAATCCAAGGCACCGCTGGCCACCAAGGCAGAGTATTCTCCAAGAGACAAACCAGCAACCATATCAGGCTGATAGCCCTTTTCTTGCAATAAACGGTAAATAGCAACTGAAGTCGCTAAAATAGCGGGTTGCGTATAGCGGGTCTGGTTAAGTTTTGCTTCTTCCGTATCAATGAGATAACGCAAATCATAACCGAGTACCTGACTCGCTTGATCAATCGTTTCTTTGACAATAGGGTAGTGATCATAGAGATCCCGTCCCATACCTAGATACTGGGCACCTTGGCCAGCAAATAAAAAGGCTGTTTTAGTCATTTCTTACAACTCCTGCCCAACGAGAGGCTTCTTCTTGAATTTTCTTAGCTGCTCCGTAATACAAATCTTTTAGTATTTCTTCAACGGTTTCTTCTTTGGAAACAAGACCTGCAATCTGACCTGCCATGACAGAGCCTCCATCCACATCTCCGTGAACAACCGCTTTAGCTAGAGCACCTGCTCCCATTTGTTCAAAAATTTCTAAATCAGGATTTTCTTGTTTAAAGGCATCTTTCTCAGCTTTTTCAAAATCACGAGTCAACTGATTTTTAATCGCACGAACAGCATGTCCAAAGTGTTGAGCTGAAATTGTAGTATCAATATCTCTAGCTTTTAAAATTTTCGCCTTATAATTTGGATGGGCATTAGACTCTTTGGCAACGACAAAGCGAGTTCCAACCTGAACAGCTTCTGCACCTAGCATAAAGCCAGCCGCAGCACCTTCACCATCCGCAATCCCTCCTGCAGCAATAACAGGAATAGATACAGCAGCAGCAACCTGACGCACCAAGGTCATGGTAGTTAATTTACCGATATGCCCCCCAGCCTCCATTCCTTCTGCAATAACGGCATCCGCACCGATTTTTTCCATGCGTTTAGCTAGGGCAACACTTGGCACAACAGGAATAACCGTAATACCAGCTTCATGGAAACGTTCCATGTATTTGCTTGGATTTCCTGCGCCTGTTGTAACTACCTTAACCCCTTCCTCGATAACGAGGTCTACAATATCTTCCACAAAGGGAGACAAGAGCATGATGTTGACACCAAAGGGTTTATCAGTCAATGATTTGATTTTATCAATATTTGCCTTGACAACTTCTTTAGGGGCATTCCCCCCACCGATAATCCCTAGTCCTCCAGCCTTGGAAACAGCACCTGCCAAATCACCATCAGCAACCCAGGCCATTCCTCCTTGGAAAATAGGATAATCAATGTTCAATAATTCTGTAATACGTGTTTTCATAGCGCCTCCATCATTTCTTGCTTACGTAATAGTTCGATACCGTCATAATTTGACAATCAAACTATTGCCTAAACAAGAGGGAGCGGGTTTCCCTACTCCTTCTATCTTATATTCTGCTTATTTTGTTTGCTCTTCAACGTAGGCAACCAAGTCACCAACTGTTTTCAAGTCATCTTCTGCTTCGATTTGGATATCAAAAGCATCTTCAATTTCTGAGATTACTTGGAACAAGTCCAATGAATCTGCGTCCAAATCATCAAAAGTTGATTCAAGTGTTACTTCTGATGCGTCTTTTCCAAGTTCTTCAACGATAATTTCTTGTACTTTTTCAAATACTGCCATGATAGGACTCCTTTAAAATAAATAGTTTTTTATAACAATGTGTTCACCACATGATTACCTAAATTGTAAGAATGAGCGTGCCCCATGTCAAGCCTCCACCGAAGCCTGATAGTAGAACAGTCTGGCTACCATCTAAACGGATAAGACCTTGTTCTACACACTCTGAAAGTAAAATCGGGATACTGGCTGCACTGGTATTGCCATATTCCATCATATTGGCTGGAAGTTTATCTCGGTCGACACCAATTTTTTTAGCCATCTTATCCAAAATACGGTCATTAGCCTGATGAAGTAGCAGATAATCCAAGTTTGTCGCCTCTATAGGAGATTCATCAATAGTCTGCTTGATAGACTTGGCTACGTCCCGAATAGCAAAATCAAAGACTGCGCGCCCATCCATCTTCAAAAATGAATCTGCACTTTCTTGATCTGAAAATGGAGAATGTAAACCTGAATGTCCATAGGTCAGACACTCGCTGCGACTTCCATCGCTATTGAGACTCTCAGCCAAGAAATGCTCTTGCTCGCTAGCTTCTAACAAGACACCACCAGCACCATCTCCAAACAAAACAGCTGTTGATCGGTCTGACCAATCGACTGCTTTAGAGAGGGTTTCACTACCAATCACCAAGCCTTTTTGAAAGCGACCAGAAGCGATAAACTTTTCAGCAGTTGATAAGGCAAATACAAATCCACTGCAAGCCGCTGTTAGGTCAAAAGCAAAAGCTTTTTTTGCACCAATATTAGCTTGGACACGAGCAGCTGTAGAGGGCATCATCGAATCTGGAGTAATGGTAGCTAGGATAATAAAATCCAACTCCTCTCCTGTGATTCCAGCTTTTGCCATCAGTTTCTTAGCAACCTCTGTAGCCAAATCACTAGTAGATTCTGTTCTTGAAATATGCCTTTGTCGTATTCCCGTCCGACTTGAAATCCACTCATCATTGGTATCCATAATCTGAGCCAAATCATGATTTGTAACCACTTGCTCTGGCACATAATGAGCAACCTGGCTTATTTTTGCAAAAGCCATTATCTCAAATCCTCCAAAAATTGATAAAGATTAGTCAAACCTTTGCTCATAACCTCAATTTCTTGCTTACTCATACCATCAATGATTTTTTCAACCATGGCCTTGTGGAAGCGTTTATGTAGCCTATGAACCAAGCGACCTTTCTTTGTCAAATGCAGATGTACCACACGTCGATCATGTTCTGAACGAATGCGCTCAATGTAACCCTTGCGTTCGAGATTATTCAAACTAGTTGTAACTGTCCCAAGAGTCACCATCAACTCTTTTGACACTTGACTTGGTGTCACATCTGGAACTTTTCCAATCACATCAATCGTATGCATTTCTTTGATGGAGATATCCTTGAAACGACTACCCCTCAAGCTAACTTCCTCAATAACGAGGACATTGTTAAATATAGACGTTAAATATTCATTAATTCGTTGGTAGTCCAATCTTTCCTTCCCTCCTTTTCAAAAAAACTTTTAGAATCAAAACATTTGACAAAAGAATTATATCAAAGTTCAAAGAATGGTGCAAGTATTTTTTTATTTTCCTGTAAATTTAGGTCTTCTTCTTTCCGAATGAGCCCGAACTCCCTCTTTGAAATCCTCTGTTTGAGCTAAGGATTCCTGTAGGTTCAGTTCTAAAGTAGCGTAATTCTGCCAGTCTTTAAATTGGCTCTCCCAAACCAACTTCTTAATGGCAGCATAGGAATTACTTGAGCCGCGTCTCAATTTTTTAAGAAGTTGTTCTCTCGTCTTTTCAAGTTTATCAGCTTCAGAAACGCGGTAAACTAGCCCCCACTCTAGAGCTTTTTCTGCGTTCAAAGCCTCACCTGTCATAGCTAATTGAGCAGCACGCGTCACACCAATACTTCGACTCAAGAGATGAATTCCTCCTGCATCCGGAGCCAAACCAACTCCAACAAAAGCTTGGATAAATTTAGCCTTATCCGTTGCCAGACAGAAATCTGCAGCAACAGCCATATTCGCTGCGGCACCTGCAACAGCCCCATCAACCTCCATCAAGACAGGTTTAGCAATTTGCTTGATTTTATAAGAAATAGTATTGACCAATTCTGCGATTTTTGTCAATGATGGAATATCATCCTCATCGACTGCTCGCTTCATCTCAACCAAATCTCCCCCAACTGAAAAGACTTTGCCATTCGCGTTGATTAAGACAAAATGCACAGCCGGATCCTCTTCTGCCAAAGTCAGAGCTTCTAAAATCTCCTCACACATAGGAATATGAAAACCATTTGCGACCTCAGGACGATTCAAGGTAAGGATTGCCAAATCCTCTTCAAGCTGATAAATAATGTGTTCCATCAGGACTCCTTTTTATTTTATAAGCAGTTTAAATTATTTTATTTTCAAAGTATATCTTTTTTAAAATCAGAAAGCAAGAAAAAATCAACTGAAAGTGTCTCAGCCGATTATAAAGAATCGCTTTATCCTAGAAAGCATCTTATTTTCTTCATTGAAAAAAGGCTTTCTTTCTGCTATAATCGTATAAAATACTTACTTTAGGAGTTCTTATGAAGGTTGTTAAATTTGGAGGTAGTTCTCTTGCCTCTGCTAGTCAATTAGAAAAAGTTTTAAACATCGTCAAAAGCGATTCAGAGCGTCGTTTTGTTATCGTTTCTGCGCCTGGTAAACGCAATGCTGAAGATACTAAGGTTACGGATGCCTTAATTAAATACTACCGCGACTATGTTGCTGGTAACGATATTAGTAAGAGTCAAAACTGGATTATCGACCGCTATGCTGCTATGGTTAGTGAATTAGGTCTTAAACCAACTGTGCTAGAAAAAATTTCTAAAAGCATTCGTGCCTTGGCCACTCTTCCTATTGATGAAAATGAATTTCTCTACGATACTTTCCTAGCAGCCGGTGAAAATAACAATGCTAAATTGATTGCTGCCTACTTTAATCAAAATGGGATCGATGCACGCTATGTGCACCCTAGAGAAGCTGGTATTGTGGTCACAAGTGAACCTGGTCACGCTCGCATCATTCCATCAAGTTATGATAAGATTGAAGAATTGACAAATACAAATGAAGTTCTTGTCATTCCTGGTTTCTTTGGAGTTACCAAGGAAAATCAAATCTGTACCTTCTCACGTGGAGGATCAGACATTACAGGTTCTATCATTGCTGCCGGTGTTAAGGCAGACCTCTATGAAAACTTTACAGACGTTGATGGTATCTTTGCAGCCCACCCTGGTATTATCCACCAACCACACTCAATCCCTGAGTTAACCTACCGTGAAATGCGTGAGTTAGCCTATGCAGGATTCTCAGTTCTTCATGACGAAGCCCTTCTACCTGCCTACCGTGGAAAAATTCCTCTGGTTATCAAGAATACCAACAATCCTGATCATCCAGGTACTCGTATCGTTCTAAAACACAGTAGTGATGAATTTCCAGTTGTGGGAATTGCTGGTGACTCAGGCTTTGTCAGCATCAACATGTCTAAATACCTCATGAACCGTGAGGTTGGATTTGGACGCAAGGTTCTTCAAATCCTTGAAGATCTTAACATCGGTTGGGAACATATGCCAACAGGTATCGACGATCTTTCAATCATCCTCCGTTCTCGCGAACTAACTCCTATCAAGGAAGAAGAAATCCTTCGTCAGTTGGTTCAAAAGGCTGAAGTAGACCATGCAGAAATCGAGCACGACCTTTCAATCATTATGATTGTTGGAGAAAAGATGAAGAGCCATATCGGTGTCACTGCTACTGCGACACGTGCTCTATCTGAAAATAAGATCAACATCCAGATGATGTCTCAAGGTTCTAGCGAAGTGTCTATTATGTTTGTTGTCCATAAGGACCAAGAGAAAGCAGCTATTAAAGCCCTCTACAATGCCTTTTTCGGTGAAAGTAAGGAAAACTAAGCATGGCTCAATCACTTAACAAAACAGTGCTCCTCAATACGACAGGCACCTCCTACCTCTCTATAGCTGGGAAAGTTGGGAAATTCCTTGTCGGAGATCAGGCTTTGGAATTTTACCCCGATGTCAATGTTGAACAATTTATCCAGATTCCTTGGAACCATATCAACCAAATTGGAGCTAATGTCACTGGTCGCAAAATCAGTCGCCACTTCGAAGTCTTTACAGACAGAGGAAAATTCCTCTTTGCTTCAAAAGACTCAGGTGCCATTCTTAAAATTGCTCGCGAAAAACTGGGCAATGACAAGGTCGTCAAACTCCCGACCCTGATTCAGACCATTAGTCAAAAATTTAAAAATCTATTTGCAAAAAAGTAGAAACTTTAGTATAATCATAGCAACGGATA
>CAURTW010000041.1:0-12950 GCA_963527705.1 uncultured Streptococcus sp. | reverse complement strand
AGGTTACCTGACTAGCACCCTTAACTTTCTCTAACACCTCTTCAAAAGATAGGTGCGCTTCTGGCATGACAGGTTTGGCATTTTCATAAAATCCTGCATAAACATTGTTGCGACGCGCATCCATCAAGGGAACGAACAAGCCTTCTTGTTGGTAGGGCACCAGAGCCAAGAGGCTAGACATACCAACTAACTCAATGTTCAGGGTATGAGCCAAAGTCTTGGCAGTTGCTACCGCGATTCGCAAACCTGTGTAGCTACCTGGTCCTTCAGCCACCACGATTCGATCCAAATCCTTGGGCGTCCAGTCCACACTCGCCATCAAAAAATCGATGGCAGGCATGAGGGTAATACTGTGATTTTTCTTGATATTAATCGTCGTCTCGGCAAGAACCTGCTTGTCCTCTAAAATAGCGAGAGAAAGAGCCTTGCTGGACGTATCAAAAGCTAATACTTTCATAACACATTCCTATCTTTTTGTCTGCTTACTATTATACTACAAAAGCTGGCACATGGGAATTTTCTTTATCCCCAAACAAAAATGCCCCAGCATGAGCAGGGCATCTAAGCATTTAATCCAAAGTAAAATACAAACCAAACGACATAGGTTACGAGGAGGAGAAAAAGCGAGTAGAGAGTCACAAAGGTAATTTTCCACAAGAACTTGGTTTGTCGTCGTTCCAGTTTGGCAAATAGAAGATTCCCCGCATAAACGCAAGCAACAAAAACAATAAAAGCTACCAAGCGAGCTCCGATAGCAAAAGCAAATAAGTTATACATAGGGCAACCTCCTTAACTTAAAAACTATATGGAATTATGACAAGCAATAAATTCCACTCCCGTTATCAATATAACACATTTTCTTCATTTTTGCAAGCGTTTACTAAAGAAATCGTCCCCTGACTTTCTCGTTTCCGTCTTTTACTAATTTTTCATTTTGTGGTATAATTGAAATAATTGTAACGAATCAAGGTCAATCTAGACACAAAATGGAATGAAATCAAGCAATATCTACTAAAAGTTTGGAATAAGCTGACCTGTAAATAGAAAGGAACTATATGATTTACAAAGTTTTTTATCAAGAAACAAAAGAACGTAGCCCACGTCGTGAAACAACACGCTCACTTTACCTAGACATCGATGCCAGCTCAGAACTTGAAGGACGTATCGCTGCTCGCCAACTTGTCGAAGAAAACCGCCCAGAGTACAATATCGAATTTATCGAGCTCTTGTCTGACAAATTGCTAGATTACGAAAAAGAAACTGGCGCTTTCGAGATTACGGAGTTCTAATATGGCCTATACTCTTAAACCTGAAGAAGTCGGCGTTTTTGCCATCGGTGGTCTGGGAGAAATCGGGAAAAACACATACGGAATTGAATACCAAGACGAGATTATCATCGTCGATGCTGGGATTAAATTCCCAGAAGATGACTTGCTGGGTATCGACTACGTTATCCCTGACTACTCTTACATCGTGGACAATATCGACCGCGTCAAGGCCGTTTTGATTACACACGGACACGAGGACCACATCGGTGGGATTCCTTTCCTGCTCAAGCAAGCAAATGTCCCTATCTACGCTGGACCACTTGCCTTGGCTTTGATCCGTGGAAAACTCGAAGAACACGGTCTCTTGCGCAACGCCAAACTTTACGAAATCAACCACAATACTGAGTTGACCTTTAAAAATCTCAAGGCAACTTTCTTTAGAACCACTCACTCTATTCCAGAACCTTTGGGAATTGTCATTCATACTCCTCAAGGGAAAATCGTCTGTACGGGTGACTTTAAGTTTGACTTTACTCCAGTTGGGGAACCTGCGGACTTGCACCGGATGGCAGCCCTTGGTGAAGAAGGCGTACTCTGCCTCCTCTCTGACTCGACAAATGCAGAAGTGCCAACCTTTACCAACTCTGAAAAAGTCGTTGGTCAGTCCATCATGAAGATTATCCAAGGCATCGAAGGACGTATTATCTTTGCATCCTTTGCCTCAAACATCTTCCGTCTCCAGCAAGCAACAGATGCTGCTGTTAAGACTGGACGCAAGATCGCAGTCTTTGGTCGTTCTATGGAAAAAGCCATTGTCAACGGTATCGAGCTTGGCTACATCAAAGCTCCTAAGGGAACATTTATCGAGCCAAATGAAATCAAAGACTACCCTGCAGGCGAGGTTCTGATCCTCTGTACAGGTAGTCAGGGTGAGCCGATGGCAGCCCTTTCTCGTATCGCTAACGGAACCCACCGTCAGGTGCAACTCCAACCCGGCGATACCGTTATCTTCTCTTCTAGTCCAATCCCTGGAAATACGACTAGCGTCAACAAGCTGATCAATATTATTTCAGAAGCTGGTGTTGAAGTTATCCACGGTAAAATCAACAACATCCACACCTCTGGACACGGTGGTCAGCAAGAGCAAAAACTCATGCTCCGCTTGATTAAACCAAAATACTTCATGCCTGTCCATGGTGAATACCGCATGCAGAAAGTCCACGCTGGACTAGCGGTAGATACTGGTGTTGAGAAGGACAATATCTTTATCATGAGCAATGGTGATGTGCTTGCCCTTACTGCTGACTCAGCTCGTATCGCAGGTCACTTCAATGCCCAAGACATTTATGTCGATGGAAATCGTATCGGTGAAATCGGTGCAGCCGTCCTCAAAGACCGTCGTGATCTATCCGAAGACGGTGTCGTTCTAGCAGTCGCAACTGTTGACTTCAAGTCTAAAATGATCTTGTCTGGTCCAGATATCCTCAGCCGAGGATTTGTCTACATGCGAGAGTCTGGCGACTTGATTCGCCAAAGCCAGCGTATCCTCTTCAATGCCATTCGTATCGCATTGAAAAACAAAGATGCTAGCGTGCAATCTGTCAATGGTGCTATTGTCAACGCCATTCGCCCCTTCCTCTATGAAAATACTGAACGTGAACCGATTATCATCCCGATGATCCTCACACCAGATGAAGAATAATACTCTTCGAAAATCAACAAAACAGCCCCGTCTTCGGAGCTGTTTTTCTCTATGCTTTCTTTTCTTGATTTTTAGAAATACTACGATTTTTACCTTCCAAATACACCATCAAAATGGAAATATCTGCTGGATTTACTCCCGAAATACGGCTAGCTTGGCCGATGGTTTCTGGATTGATGAGTTTGAACTTCTGACGAGCTTCGGTTGCGATAGAATCAATGTCATCCCAATCAATATTGGCTGGAATGCGTTTTTCTTCCATGCGTTTCATCTTGGCTACCTGATCCATGGCTTTGGAAATATAGCCTTCGTACTTGATTTCTGTTTCAATCAATTCGATAATCTTGTCATCCAAGTCCTCTGCTGCTGGTCCAATGAAGGCCACCACATCTTGGTAAGAAACTTCTGGACGGCGAAGGAATTCCTTGGCTGTCACTGCATCTGTCAACGGCTTGAAGCCCATCGCCTCAACCTTAGCATTGGTTTCCTTGACTGGCTTGAGTTTGATGCTATCTAGTCGCTTCATCTCATTATCAAATTGATTTTTCTTGATTTCAAAACGATCCCAGCGTTCATCGTCCACAAGGCCAATCTCGCGTCCCATCTCAGTCAAACGCATATCAGCATTGTCATGGCGGAGAATGAGACGGTATTCAGCACGACTGGTCAAGAGACGGTAGGGTTCAATGGTTCCCTTGGTCACCAAGTCATCAATCATCACCCCGATGTAACCGTCACTACGCTTCAAAATCAACTCAGGCTTGCCTTGGATTTTCAGAGCCGCATTGATGCCAGCGATAATCCCTTGACCTGCTGCTTCTTCGTAACCTGACGTTCCGTTTGTCTGACCAGCAGTGAAAAGACCTGAGATTTTCTTGGTTTCCAGAGTCGCACGCAACTGATGAGGCAAGACCATATCATACTCAATGGCATAACCTGTCCGCATCATCTCTGCATTTTCCAAACCTTTAATGGAATGAACCAAGTCACGCTGAACATCCTCAGGCAGACTGGTTGAAAGTCCTTGAACATAGACTTCCTCTGTATTGCGTCCTTCTGGCTCAAGAAATAGTTGGTGGCGTTCCTTATCCGCAAAGCGCACAATCTTGTCTTCAATCGACGGACAGTAACGAGGGCCCACTCCCTTGACAACACCTGTAAACATAGGCGCACGGTGGAGATTGTTTTGGATAATCTCATGACTAGTACCATTGGTATAGGTCAACCAGCATGGCACTTGATCCTTGACATAATCCTCATCACGTGAAGTGTATGAGAAGTGGTTTGGCGCTTCATCTCCTGGCTGAATCTCAGTTACATCGTAGTTAATTGAAGAAGCCTTGACACGTGGAGGTGTCCCTGTCTTGAAACGACCGATTTCGAGACCAAGTTCCTTGAGATTGTCAGCAAGGTTAATAGAAGCTAGGCTGTGGTTTGGTCCTGATGAGTACTTGAGATCTCCGATGATGATTTCCCCACGGAGAGCAGTCCCTGTCGTCACAATAACGGCCTTTGCAGCATACTCTTGATGGGTCGCTGTACGAACGCCGACAACTTTGCCGTCTTCCACCAAAATCTCATCAATCATGGTCTGACGAAGGGTCAGATTGTCTTGATTTTCAACTGTCTTGCGCATCTCCTTAGAGTAAAGTTCCTTGTCAGCCTGCGCACGAAGGGCACGGACAGCTGGCCCCTTCCCTGTGTTGAGCATCTTCATCTGGATGTAAGTCTTGTCAATGGTTTTGGCCATCTCGCCACCGAGGGCATCAACTTCACGCACAACAATTCCCTTGGCAGAACCACCGATAGAGGGGTTACAAGGCATGAAAGCCAGCATTTCAATGTTGATAGTCGCAAGCAAGACCTTACAGCCCATACGGCTAGCGGCCAAGGAAGCCTCGACCCCAGCGTGTCCTGCACCGATTACAATAATATCGTATTCTTCAGTAAAATTATATGTCATTTCTTAACCTTTCAAAAATTTCTCGTAAATAAGGAACTAACTTCTCCTCCTCTAGAGCTTGAGCCATAGTAACCCATTTAAAGTGCGTATGCTCTTCAGGATCTAATCTGATAATTGGCTTCTCCCCAACCCACTCTGCTTTATAAACTAAGCGAGTAAAAACCTTATCCTTAGAGGTATCCAGTTGACTATCTTCGTGAAGAAGCTTGAGCGAACTGCTATCTAGCCTAACTCCCGCTTCTTCAATGCATTCTCTAAGAGCACCATCTCGCGGAAGTTCACCCTTTTCAACCCCGCCGCCAGGAATATCCCAGTAAGTTGGATAAACGTTGGGTTCTCCTCTTTTAATTTCCGAACGCTGAATGAGTAAATAATCACCACCACTATGAACAAGTACATGGGCAATAAGCTTAACCATCATTTTCTCTCCTATTCCTCAAGATGAATGTGTCTTAGTTGACCGTCCCAATCTGGTAGAGCTGTTTTTAAAAAGGCTGGAACTAGCTGGATATTCTGGAGTTCATCCAAGTCAATCCACTCACAAGGCTGCATTTTTTCGTCTTCCTGCATGGTCAATGGAGCTTCTTCAAGCAAATTCACCCGGTAATGAAACTCGATGTTGTGATAGGAAACACCGTCCTGTTCAAAACGATTTTCAACTACGAAAGCTAGCTGTCCAGCTTGAGCTTTTACACCCAGTTCTTCCCTCACTTCACGGACTACCGCGTCTTCCGTGCTTTCATTGACTTGAATCGCACCGCCAATAGTATAATACTTGCCCTTGGCTTTGGTGACTAGGAGCTTGCGATTTTGGAGAATCAAGGCTGTCGCCCGAACACCAAAAACCGTATTTCCCACTTTTGTCCGAAAGTCTTGTTGAGTCATTTTTATCCTTTCCCTTAAACGACACAAAAACAGTCAAAACTCCAAAGAAGTGCAGGACAAAAAAGCCTGCAACATCCATGAGCTTTGACCATCATTTCTATTGCTTTTATTATTGTAGCAAATTGAGAAAATTTGTCAATCTAAATGTACTGACAAACTTGTCCATCGCGGTAGGCATTGTCAATCAAACCGCCACCTAGACACTCTTCGCCATCGTAAAAGACAACTGCCTGCCCGGGTGTGATCGCGCGTTGCGGTTCCGCAAAGATGACCTCTGCCTTGTCTCCTTTGACATGTACTGTCACCTTAGAATCAGGCTGACGGTAGCGGAATTTAGCCGTACACTCTAGCGTAAATTCCTCTGGCATCTCACGAGTAAAATGAACTTGACTGGCTTCTAGGCTGGTTGACATAAGCGAGTCATGGTAGAATCCTTGACCGACATAGAGGATGTTCTTGCTTAGGTCTTTTCCAACAACGAACCAAGGAGCATTGTCACCGCCGTGTTGCCCACCGATACCGAGTCCGCCACGCTGACCAATCGTATAATACATAAGTCCTGCATGCTCGCCCATATCGCGACCATCCACAGTCATCATGCGACCAGGCTGAGCTGGCAGGTAGTTGCTGAGAAAGTTTTTAAAGTTCTTTTCTCCGATAAAGCAAATCCCTGTCGAGTCTTTCTTCTTAGCTGTTGCAAGGCCTGCTTCTTCTGCTAGTCTGCGAACTTCTGGCTTTTCCAAATGTCCTAGTGGGAACATGGTTTTTTGAAGTTGTTCTTGCGAAAGTTGGCTGAGGAAATAAGTCTGATCCTTGCCATTGTCCACGCCACGAAGCATGTGAACGATGCCATCCTCATCACGCGCCACTCGGGCATAATGCCCAGTCGCTACATAGTCTGCCCCCAAGGTCATGGCATAGTCCAAAAAGGCCTTGAACTTGATTTCCTTGTTGCACATAACATCTGGATTTGGCGTGCGCCCTGCACGGTATTCCGCTAGGAAATACTCAAAAACGCGGTCCCAGTACTCTTTTTCAAAATTGACAGAGTAGTAAGGAATGCCGATCTGGTCTGCCACCGCAGCCACATCCTTGTAATCTTCGGTCGCCGTACAGACGCCGTTTTCATCTGTGTCATCCCAGTTCTTCATGAAGATACCGATCACATCGTAGCCCTGCTCCTTGAGAAGAAGAGCCGTCACCGACGAATCGACACCACCACTCATCCCCACAACAACACGTGTTTTAGAGTTATCACTCATGGTAGGTCTCCCATCTATTCGTTTATTCACGATTGAAGGTCGTGTGTGCTTTAACGATTGAAGGTCGCTTGAGCAGTATTCATTATAACATGCTTGGTTAGAGAAGACAAGAAAGAGGCTGATAATCTACAAGCCTCTTTTATAAAATAATCAATCCTTCAACAAAATCCATTGTTGAAATGCTGTTCTAAACCATTGATCGCTCAGATTTCCCAGAATAGAGCTGTCCTAACTATCGAATAGATTAAATCCATACATATCCACGCAATTCTACGTTTAGAATTGCCATAAAATAAATGTTTTAGGGATATTCTAAGTCTTTGACTGCTTAAAATTTTACGTTCTGAAGGATTTTAAAGCTAGAATAGCATAAAAATCATGAAAACTGAACTATTCGAAGCTTCAGAGTCATACGATTTCCATAGGAAGTATCTTTTTAGTACGTGTGGTTAGGAGGTGATTTTAGGGAATCTCCCAAAAACAACCGATTTCCTATTTTTATCAATCAAAAATGTTGATAAATGAGTGTTTTAAAATTAAATTTTAAAGGTATCCTTAAATTTAAAGATTTTTGATAAGATTTCTGTATTTTTTACAATTCAATGATTCGATGACATTGTTGGGCTACATAAGCATCGTGGGTCACAATAATAACTGTTTTCCCCTCGCGATTCATCTCTAAGAGAAACTTCAAGACCAAATCTCTATTTTCAGGATCCAGCGAACCTGTTGGTTCATCGGCTAAAATCAGCTGGCTGGGTTTTAAGATGGCTCTAGCAACTGCAATTCGTTGTTGCTCCCCACCAGACAACTCGGAGACCTTTTGATGCAAAGTAGCTGACAAACCTACTCTCTCTAAAATCTCTTCCAATTTTTTGAGCTTGTCTTTCTTGGACAATTTCACATATTTCAGCGCAAGCATGAGATTGTACTCGACCGTTTCATCATCAATCAGGGCAAAATTTTGAAATAGATAAGAGATGTGTTCACGGATTATTGTTTGCGACTTGGCAGAATTGACCGATAGATTTGTCTGACCAAAAATCTCATACCGTCCGCTATAATCACCATCTATCAAACCTAATAAATTTAACAAGGTCGACTTACCACTGCCACTTTTTCCAACGATGGCAACTAAATCCCCCTGACCAATCCTGAGAGACAAGTTATCCAAAATCACTTTTCCCCCAATGGTTTTGGTAATATTTTTCAACTCAATCATAAGATGCCCCCTTTCAATAACTCTACTAGACTTTTTTTCTCCATCCTAGAAGCCAAGGCTAGCACAAATAGTATATCCAAACATGTAAAACCTGCAAACAGCAGAAGTGGCAAGAACGCATGGGCAAAGAAAATCAAGACTAGAAGAGGGAGACTATAGCCCAGCAAGAGCAGAACTAAGAGAGCGCGGTAGCGATCGACCAGTTTCCACCCCATAAACTTCTTGGTAATGATATCCCTGCGCTTCAACAAGAAAGTAGTAACGAGTAAAAAGTAGGAGACAATCATACTGAGAAGAGCAAATAAGGCAAAAAGAACGTTAAAATTACGAACAGAATCCCGATAGGTATCGATCATCTCCTCTTGAATTGCTTGAATCGATGAAAATTTTAAATAGCTACCATCAGATAAGTTATCGACTAACTCTGTAATCACTTTTTGATTTTGTTCTGTATTTTCAACTTTCATCGGATTGTTTAAACCTGTCGTTGACAAGTGAGTCTTTTCTTCCCACATCATGTCTTGATCATTTACCAGACTAATGATTGGATTGTGGAGATTTTCCTTTCGCTCATTATTATAAGGGAAGAAAGACCAATCTCCTTCATAGTAGGCAATTTCTACATCCATATCTTCTATTGTTTGCTTTTGCTGATCTTCATACCTCAGAGAAAGATAGGCGATGGATTTTCCCAAGAACTGATTCTTGCCTTCTTGTCCTTTGTCACTAGCTGGCATCAAAATCACTTTTTTAGTGCCGGCATCTGGTAACTTAAAGCCCTTACTCTTTAGAAAATTGCTATTAGCATAGTAGACATCTACCTCATCAGGCAGTTGGTAGTGCTGCACTTGTTCTGCTTTGATGACTGGTTTGATAGGAAGACTCGTACTTCGCACATAGTTTACTTGTGTTTTTGCTAGCAAGTCTTGATAAAATTGGTAGAAATAATCTGTAGATTTCCCTGACCCTGCTAGCTCTTCTTGCCACAGATTATCATTGAGTTTGAAGGTTTCTAAGGTCAGGTAATTGCCTTGGCTTACCCACTGTTGCTGATAAGCAAGTTCTTTGTTTTCTTGTTCTAGACTTCTACCTACCCCAATCAGTAAGGCCGTCAGTAAAATAGTTGTCCCTATTTTCATCACATAATTGAAGATAAGACCAAGTTTGACAGATGAAAAACCTTTCAACATGGAACTGACTGTCATTTTTTGAATCATCAGGTAGGTCAGCCAACTGATGAACAAATACAACTGTAAAAGCAGAAATTGGGATAAGAGTAAACTTGGGAACAGAAGTTTTGGTCTGTAGTCCAGCATTAAAAATAGTCCCAAGTCAATGATAAGACTTCCACCCAAGAGAAGATAAAAATTAGTCTTTACAAAACCAGCTAAAATCGCTCTACTTTGGAAACCAAGTAACTTTTGAACCCCCACTCGTTTCATCTCCATCATCGGCTGATAAACTGTCATTAAAATCACAAGCAAGATTGCCAAGATAAAGATAATGATAGATAGTAACAACTCTTGATTTAGCACTCCAACCTGACTTCGGTAAGTGGGTTCTAATAAAATCGTCTTATCTATCTGGAAAAAATCACTCCACTTTTGTAGAATGGTATCGCGATCTATCTCTTTGCTGGAGGTAATCATGTAGCGCCCATTTACAGTATGGGATTTATCCTCAATATAGGATTGGAAGGTCTGGAGTCGAATGAGTTTCACCTTTAAAAAGGTGGGAATGGTTCCTAGATTATTGGGAAGGTCCTGGTTGCTGTAGACTCCCTTCTCATTCTTTGAAAAATCAAGAGAAGTCAGACCGAACTCCTGATAGGGAAAGGTTTCCTTATCAAAAACACCAGCCTTGACTGCCTCATCTCCATTATCTACTTTGATAATAGAGACCTTGTCTTGACTTGCAACCTCTTCAAAAAACTGGAGAATCGTTTCTGTCGGTTTAGTGACATCTTTCAAGTACAAGTCAAATGAATAGGTTGTCTTGCCCATCTCCTGAATCCGCACTATTTCACGTGTAACATTTACATTCAGGACAAAAAACGTAGTACACAGCAAAAGCAGGAGCATACAAAGATGACTGATTTTTTTCATAGAGATACCTCCCGTGAAGAGACGAAACTGGAAAAAAACTAACTTTCCAATAAAGCCACACAGTGATTCTCTCAGCTTAATTGTGTTCAAGGCTGAAAACACTGTGTGGTTTTTGAATGTTTAGAGGTTAGTTTTTTGAGCAATCGTCTATCAAAATGTCCGTTTATCTGTCAATAACCCGAGAAAATCTTGTCGTTTCAAGTCGGAGAAGTGTTTGGTAGAAAGACTTCCTTTTTGAAGTCCATCATCTCTAACCTGCAAATAATAGCTATGTTGGCTTGTTTTAATTGTCAAAAAATCGCCAAATATAAAAACTCTTTTCCAGTTGCGAATCTCAAATTCTTTCATCTCTGATTTTGGAATGCGGATAAGTCCTTGTCGCAAATCACGATGGTGCTCACTTGTGAAAGTCATCCCATTCCCAAGATTTCTTATCAGTAGTTCATCTGGAGTCACCATCACCAGCGCTATTTTAGTTAAGAAAATTTCAACTGTTGGTGGTAAAATCGCCAAATTAAACCAGGGATGTAGGTAGCGATAGGCTAAGAAATAATGAGGCTCCTCACCCAATCCTAGTTGTTTATATAATGTCTTAACCTCACTGTCTAATCTCGCTTCAAAAGACACATCCGAATGCTCTTCTTCCTTCTTCTGATTAAAATAACGCATCCAGACTAGGAAACCTATAAAGACTATGATAAATATTCCTGATAAAAGATATTTTAAATTGTAGTTCATCACTTAACCTCCTGAGTCACTAATCTGCCTAAAGCAGAGGCCTATCTATTTTGAAAATAGTTCCATCACAACTTTAAATAAGACGGGTGTCATTAAAATTAGGATAGTTCCTATCACAAATATCATGACTACTCGAAAAAGCTCCTTATTTTTAAACATTTTTCCACCTCTTTTCTAGCTACATCATAGTACCCGTTAACCCCGTCTTAAAATTACACCAAGCTTATTTTAGTTTTCTTTTCTACTTTTTATATTACTATGATACAATATTTTTAATAGGATTTTATTATTTGTTAACTTTTTTCACGAAAAGGAGTCAATCATGCGTTATGATTTTGGAAAGGTCTATAAAGAAATACGAGAGTCAAAAGGATTGACCCAAGAAGAGGTCTGTGGAAATGTTCTTTCAAGAACTAGCCTATCAAAGATTGAAAGTGGTAAGGCAACTCCTAAATATGAAAATATGGATTTTCTTCTCCGGCAAATGAATATGAGTTTTGAAGAGTTTGACTACATCTGCCATCTCTATCAGCCGAGCCAACGGACAGAAATCATGCAAACTTATCTCAATATGAATTCCATCATTGGTGGCAGTGGTCTAGTTCATTTTTTTGAAACATGCCAAAACTATCTCAAGACCCATCACGACCTGCCTATAGAAGAAATCAGGGATATGCTTGAAGTTGTCATTCATATTCGTCAACATGGTACAGAGCAACTGTCAGACCAAGTGAAACAAACTGTCAAAAAACTTTGGGAAAAAATTGAAAAACAAGATACATGGTATGAAAGCGACCTAAAAATCCTCAATACCATCCTTTTCAGCTTTCCAATTGAACACCTCCATCTCATCACTGGAAAAATCTTGCAACGCTTAGAAGTCTATAAAAACTATCAACATTTATATGAATTGCGAATAACAATTCTGTTAAACCTTTCCACACTCTATCTATACAATCAAGATAAAAACATGTGTCAACAAATCTGCTATACTTTACTAGAGGACGCCAAGAACAAGAAAAGCTACGATAGGCTTGCTATCTGCTATGTCCGTATCGGGATTTGTAGGGATGATGCTAAATTGATTCAAAAAGGGTTCTCCCTTCTGGAGCTGACCGATGAAACTTCTATGCTGTCTCATCTCAAAAAAGAAGTAGAGACCTATTATCAAGCGAAGGAAATATAAAAAGTCGAGGGATTTCCTCGACCTTTTCATATTATTCTGTTCGTTATTTCTTAATACCAGCCGTTATTAAGCCAGAAGTTTTTAGCGGCTGTCCATGAACCGTAACGTCCTGCAACATAGGCATCTGCTACACGTTCTTGGTTTTCAGCTGAGTAGTCACCGTTCAAGTATGAATCTGTCAATTGGTAACGTCCGATATAACGTCCGTTTGTAGCTGTGTAGCTACCGCCTGATTCTTTTTGAGCGATCCATTCTTTGGCTTCTGCTTCAGATCCGCTTACAGTTGAAGCAACAGTTTCTTCTGCTACTGTTTCGCTTGCTACTGGAGTTTCCTCCTCTACCTCTGTAGTTTCTGCCACTGTGGCTGAAACAGCCTCATCTTGGGCAGCTGGAGCTTCATAAGTCGTTGAAGCTGGTGCTACTGGCGTTGCTGGACCGTCGATAACCAACTCTTGACCAACATAAATCAAATGAATGTTGTCAATGTGGTTGTTTTCTGCCAATTTCTCAACTGTTGTGTTGTGAGTTTCAGCGATTTCTGAAAGTGTATCACCTTCTTTAACTGTGTAAGTTGATGATTCTTGAGCAGATACAAATGATGGAGCAAATACTGCAAACA
>CAURTW010000040.1:0-13090 GCA_963527705.1 uncultured Streptococcus sp. | reverse complement strand
GCAGCTCGTCGTCGTAAAGGACGCAAAGTTTTGGCTGCATAATCCAAACGAATTCTATCAAAAATCAGTAGGAACTCGAGTCTACTGATTTTTATTTTTGTAAAAAAGTACAAAAAGCTTTATATTTTCGCTTGAATAGTGTATAATATTTCATATACTGTAAAATTGGAGAATAATCATGAAGAAATCAAAAGTTGTGCTGTTTGGAGCTATGGCTTTAACAGCAGGTCTATCTCTAGCAGCTTGTGGCTCATCTCAATCAAGCAATGCGGATAAGACTTACTCTTATATCTTTGTCAATAATCCAGATACCTTGGATTATATTACCTCTACACGAGATTCTACATCTAGTATCACAACCAACTTGATTGATGGTTTGTTGGAAAACGATCAGTATGGCAATCTTATCCCATCTATGGCTGAGTCATGGACAGTGTCAAAAGATGGATTGACCTACACTTATAAAATCCGTCAGGGGGCTAAATGGTACACTTCTGAAGGAGAAGAGTATGCGGATGTAACTGCTCATGACTTTGTGACAGGTCTCAAGTATGCGGCTGATAAAAAAGCTGAAAACTTGTACTTAGTACAAGACTCTATCAAGGGGCTGGCAGACTATGTTGAAGGGAAATCATCGGATTTTGGAACTGTTGGTATTAAGGCGGTGGATGATTACACACTACAATACACCCTCAACCAACCTGAGACTTATTGGAACTCTAAAACAACAGCAAGTATCCTTAGTCCTGTAAACGAAGCTTTCTTGAAGTCTAAGGGAGATGACTTTGGAAGTGTGACGCCATCAAGTATCTTGTCAAATGGTCCATACTTGTTTAAATCTTTCACCTCAAAATCTTTGATTGAATTTGACAAAAATCCTAACTATTGGGATAAGGATAATGTCAAAATCGAGAAAGTGAAGCTCTCTTTCTTTGACGGTTCTGATCAAGATAGCATTACAAGAGGATTTTTGGAAGGCAACTACACAGATGGTCGTATCTTCCCAACAAGTTCAGTATTTGCTGAACTCAAGAAGGGCAATGAGGATAAGATTACCTATACACCACAAAACTCAGTTACTTTCTACTATCTTTTCAACGTTAATCGTCAAAGCTACAAGCAGACTATGAAACAGTCTGATAAGGAAAAGACAGATTCACGCGCAGCTATGCAAAATAAAGATTTCCGTCAGGCTATCAATTTTGCCTTTGACCGTCATGCCTATGCAGCGCAGACAAATGGTGAAGATGGAGCAGACCGTATCTTACGTAACACAGTTACACCAAGTAACTTTGTCCAAGTTGGCGATAAGAACTTCGGTGACATTGTCAATGAGAAAATTGTCAACTACGGCAAAGATTGGGCAAATATCAACCTAAACGATGGTAAGCAAGCCTTCTTGAATCCTGAAAAGGCCAAAGAGAAGTTGGCTAAGGCCAAAGAAAGTCTGCAAGCTCAGGGAGTAACCTTCCCAATTCATTTGGATATGCCAGTTGACCAGACTGCTAAGTTGGATGTGCAACAGGCTGGTTCCTTCAAGCAAACAGTAGAAGCTACTCTTGGTAAGGAGAATGTAGTCATCGATGTTATCCAACTTTCTCCAGATGAAAAAGACCAAGCAACCTACTTTGCAGATACAGCAGAACAAAAAGACTACGATATTGACGTCTCAGGATGGGGTGGAGACTACTCAGATCCTAAGACTTACCTAGCTATCCTTGACCCAGAGACAGGTTCTCAGTTGAAAAACATGGGCTTGTCTGAAGGAAAAGACAAGGAAGTTAAGGCTAAGATTGGTCTTTCTGACTACAAGAAACTCTTGGATCAGGCAGACGCTGAAATTACAGATACTCAGTCACGCTATGAAAAATATGCTGACGCCCAAGCTTGGTTGACAGATAGCGCTCTCTTCCTACCAGTTCAAAGTGGCGGAGCCAACCCAATCTTCCGTAAGACTGTACCGTTTACAGGACCATTCTCATTCGTTGGTCATAAGGGAAATGCGGACAACTATAAATATGTTGAATTGCAAAAAGAGCCAGTAACTGCTAAACAGTACCAAGAACTCTATGAAAAATGGCTGAAAGAAAAAGCTGAGTCAAATAAAAAAGCTCAGGAAGATTTAGCTAACCACATTCAATGATATTCCTAGTCACGATTTTTAGTTAATACTCTTCGAAAATCTCTTCAAACCACGTCAGCGTTGCCTTACCGTAGGTATGTTACTGACTTCGTCAGTTTCATTTACAACCTCAAAGCAGTGCTTTGAGCAGCCTGTGGCTAGCTTCCTAGTTTGCTATTTGATTTTCATTGAGTATAAGCATAGTGACTGGATTCAGAAAAAGGCCTTACCAGACGCTTATTGGTTCTGGTAGGGCCTTTTCTTTATTCTTTTAAGTGATAAGAGTAGCTAGCGACAACGACGTCTTGGTGCCAACGAAGGGCGTATTTGAGTTTGAGACTCATCTGATTGTGCAGGATATTTTGCCAGGGTTTATTAGGGATAAACTGAGGGACGAGGACAGTGACTGTATAGTTCTTTTTCTGAGCTTCCTCGGAAATCCGTTTGACATACTTGACAGTAGGGGTGATGATGTCGCGATAGCTGGTCTTGATGTTTTTCAGAGTAATGGTTGGGAAGTAATCGGCAAATTCTTGGAGAATTTCTTGATCTTTTTCTACTGTTTCCTTGGTAGAAATATGCATAGCTAGGACTTCGTCACCGATACTTTGAGCGTAGTTAATGGCTCCGACGCTGACTCGGGTGACATTTCCTACTAGAACCAGAACCAGATTGCCGTCGTAAGTACGTTTTTCGATTCCTTCATAGAGTCGCAGTTGTTGGGCTACTTTTTGGTAATGACTGTGAATTGTCAAGAAGAGTAGGGTGAGTACGAGAATAATCGGGAAGAAAGGCCAGATATCACTGAGACGGAAAAAGAGCAAGATTAGTACAATCGCGTAGCAAATGATTGCCCCAAGGATATTAGCAAGAGCAGGTTTTAAGAAATTTGCTCCTTTTTCCTTTTTCCAATGACGAACCATCCCAGTCTGAGATAGGGCGAAGGGAACGAAGACCCCGATAGTATAAAGAGGAATCAAGCGTTCTGTATTGCCATTAAAAATGAGAAGAAGAATCATAGCCCCAAAAGCCAGAGTTAAAATTCCATTGGAGTAGCCTAGGCGGTCTCCTTTTTCCATAAAGAGATGGGGCATGTATTTGTTTTTAGCCATATTGTAAGCCAGCATAGGGAAGGCTGAAAAGCCAGTATTTGCAGCTACGGCCAAAATCAAGGCAGTGGAGAATTGGAAGATATAATATCCAAGGTGGCCAAAGAAGGAATTACCAAGGATGCCTTGAGCCATCTGTGAAAGAATAGTTTCTCCGTGTTGAGGCATAATCCCCATCCAGTAGTTTAGGAAGGTAATGCCTGCAAAAAGAAAACCTAAAATCAAGGCCATGATGGTCAAGGTCTGAGCGGCATTCTTTTCTTTTGGAGCCTTGAAAAAGGGAACGGCATTTGAAATAGCTTCAACCCCTGTCAAAGAGGCAGATCCGCTGGTAAAAGCTCTTAGAATGAGAACGATAGACAGGCTCGGAACAGCATGCCCAATAGGTGAAGTAGCCTGATAGCTGAGAGAACCTGTCACTAGCTGAAAGATTCCGTAGAGCAAGAGAAAGATAGTGCTGATGATAAAGAGGTAGACAGGAATCATCAGTGAGCTGGCAGATTCTTTAAGTCCTCGCAGGTTCATGAACATCAGCAAACAAACGAGAAAAATGGAGATGTGAAGATTGTATGGATGAAGGGCAGGAAGGGCAGCTGTAATGGCATCTGCGCCAGATGCTACAGAAACGGCTACGGTCAGCATATAGTCTACAAGAAGGCTACCTCCAGCAATTAAGCCTAACTGGGGCGATAGATTTTCTCGGGTTACCATATAGGCCCCTCCCCCTTGAGGGTAGGCATGGATGATTTGACGGTAGGAAACGGTCAGACTAGCTAGGAGCAGGAGGACAAAGAGGCCGATAGGAAGGCTCCACCATATAGCTAGAGGAGAGAGACTAGTCAAGACCAGGACTACTTGCTCAGGTCCATAGGCAATGGAGGACAGAGCGTCGCTTGACAACATGGCTAGTGCCTGCATTTTTCCCAGTAGTCCCCCTTCGCCTTCGGTTAAGGATTTAAGAGGACGACCGATAAAGGTCTGTTTTAATTTTGTAAACATAGTTGTTTCCTTTGTTGAAAAATTCAATAAGTGTTATTATACTGCTTTGGAAAAAGAGCGTCAAGAGATGATGGGTTTTAGAATATTTTTTTCAGATGAGGAGAGAGGTCAGTTTTTTTGCTATAATAGTAGATAGAAAACGAGGTTAGAAGAGATGATTTTTGATACACATACTTAGAGTGTTTGGCGTACAGTTTAAGGACTCATGACATTATTAAGGCATAAATTAACCATAAAACTAACCAAAGGAAAGTTAAAGTAGCATACAAAAAGAGGAATTCATTGAGAGTTCCTCTTTTAATCTATATTTTTTACAATTTCATTGAACAAAGAAATGATTTTTAATTTTTTTGTGTGTGATAAATCTGAGATGTTATCAATCAATGTAGTGATAGGGACGGAATTATCTGAAAGCGGGAAATTAAAGAAGTCTTCTACGGTCATGTCTAAAGCTGTAAGAACCTTTTCAAGTGTGTGAATTTTAAAATCGTATTTCATATTCTCGATGTTTTGTATCGCTTTAACACCTAGTTCGGCTTTATTGGATAATTGTTCTTGGCTGAGATTCTGTTCTTTTCTACATTCTCTTATACGTTCTGCTATGTATTTTTGTAATTGATTAGCTTCCATACGCAATTTCCTCTTTTGTATTATTCTACTATCCTTTATATGATTTTTTAAGTACAATTGACTATCTAAAAATTAAATATAGTATAGCGTAGTGTACAATTTTGTGTTAAAATAGATAAAAAACAATACAATAGGAGTAGTGATATGACAGAAGAAATAGCTGTGTATAAATTACAAGAATGGGACATGGGAAATGGTGAGAAGAAATATTCTCAGTTAGGTAACTTAGAAGCTCATTATTATTTTGCAAAAAATAATGGTGGAAAAGTTTTATTTACGACAAAATCGGACTTGTACCAGAGAAATGTTAGTTATTTGTTACTAACATTACCAAATGGAGAATACGGATTTCTTTCTAAAATTATTGAAAAAGGAACCTATCCTAAACTTCCAGAAGATCCCTCGTATATGGTTCCCACAGAGTGGAAAAATATAAATGAAACAATAGAAAAACAGTCCAATTTTAAATGGATTGCCTTAGAAGTTGTTTCAAATATTATTGAAAATATTGAGAATATACCTGAAATGCCTAGTCCACAGTACATGAAAAAAGAGGAATTTCAAAAATATCTAAATAACATAGATTATTAAGAAATAAACTCAGGTTTTGCTAATAGAATAGATACAAAAATCAAGGAGAATAAGATATATGAGAAAGAAGAAAAACGAAGAAGGTAAAAAGGATAATAAGAATGGCAAGAAAACTAAAAAATTTAGTTTAGTGAAAGCCATATTACTTACGATTGTTATGTTGGGAATCTTTGCTGCTGCAGGTATAAGTATATCTAATTATTTTTCCGAAAATTCATCAAGTGATAATTTATTTGATAAGAAGTGGGGTTCAGTAGGGCTTAAAACTAGTGTTTGGGAATTTTCAGGTTCAGAAAAATTAAAAATTGATTATATGCTAAAAAATAATGAAGTATTTAATTATGATGTAACTATTCATGATTCATATTCTGATTTTAAAAATATCACAAAAACTAAACTTTCGGAAGAAGATATCGTCAAATCATTTAAGAAAAATTTCGAGATATTAAAAAATAGTGATATCAAAAAAGAAGATTTGAAGTTTATTTCATTACTTGATAATAAAGACCAAGAACGTTACGGAAGAATCCTGTATAAGATAGATCAACATAAGATGGTATATCTTGATATAATTGGTGAGAATACATCTGTACCATATGAGTTAGTACCATTAGTAAACACAAAAATTAGCGGAACTTATCGTGTTACGAAGGTTTATGGAACTAAAGGCTCTGTGGAAGAAGATCAAAAAAATATAGATAGATTACCTAATATTAAATTTTTAAGTGATAGAATTATTGTAGGAGATAAGGTGATTTATTTAACTTCATATGAGTCATTTACTAATACTGTTAAGGATTTGAAAACAAAAGAACAAATTATCGCAATCATGGAAAGTAGAGGATATAAGATAAAGGATACAGAAAAAATATATGTTGATTTAGATAGAGTGCAATTCTATATCCCGGTTGAAAATGGTAAGAAAGTATTCATAGGATTTTTGAAGAATGATACCTCAAATAAAGAAAATAACGCAGTAATGGAACTAGAAAAAGTAGAACTAAAAGAATAATTGAATAAAAAAGACAAATAACATATAGATTTGGCTCTAAAAAATGCATAGCAGTTATACGATTTTGTATAACTGCTATTTTTTATGCATCTTACTATGTTCTTTTTAAAATGACTACTAAGTTTTTTCCACTGACGATAGCGTAAGGAGACAAACTATGTATGGTTGGTAAATCCCAAGGAGGTACCAACCATATGGTAGATTTAACAAAAGTAGAACAACGTAGAAAAGAAGCGATTCGAAGAGCTGTATTATCTGGTGATTGGACTAAGGTAGATAACTTATTAAACCAGCCCTATGAGAATTCATGTAGAAAAGATCGTTCTTATGGTCTGTGTAGTTTAGATAGTAGTTCTATTGATAAAGGTTCTTTATTAGATACGGTAGCAGATTATAATGATCCATTGTCTCTCTTAATTAAAAAAGAAGAAATTGCTATTATAAACGATGCTATTGAGAGTTTGTTGAGCGACAGAGACAGAGGAATTCTGTTTGGAGTTGTTTTTGAGAATAAATCATTCTCGCATCTTGCAAAGGAAGTTGGACTTAGTGACAAAACTGTCAAAAGACACTATGAGCGTATTATAGAGATTCTACAAAAAGAATTAATAGATTAATAATTTCATAATCTCCTCCGAACTCTTTTAAAATTTCTCCTTATAAGCAAGGAGGTGATTTTAAAATGTCGCTATCTGTAATCGTCACAGTGTTTATTTGATTAAAAGTAGACGATTTGCTTTTAATTCTAGAAAGAAGGTTTTAAATTATGGCTCTTAAGAATTTGTCGCATTTTACAGCGTTCAATGCTCAGTTGTTTCTTTCTCACAAAGAGTTACGTTTTATTTCCGCTACAAGGTGGATAGAAAGAAGTGAGACTGGTTCAGAAATTGAAAAAGGAGTAAAGGTAGGCGTGCTTATCTTTTCTGATGAAAGTGAGTATCCCAATGAGAACAAAAATATTGGGGAGAAGCTTACCATAAAAGTCCCATTTGCATCGTTGAAGGATTATGACTCGTTTCAACCAATGCTCACAGCAGTAGAAATTGTAGGCATTGAGAAGGCAGTTGTGTACGGAGAGTATCGTAATCAGCTTAGTTTGACTGCAAAAGTCAATGAAGTTGTCGAACTATAAGACTATAAAGGAGATCAATATGCCATCGTTTATCGAGGAAATACCTGCGAAGGTTTTTGAAGATATTAAGGAAGTTTATCACCTATGTAGTAGAAAACTTCAGGAGTACCAGAGGAAAGTCCAAGTTGAAGAAAAGCAAAAAAACTGGGATAGATTTATAGTTACTACGCAAAACGCACTCGTAGAATTAGTGAAAGAAAATGTTCAAGAAAATCAGTTTGTTTATACACTAACTCCGATTTATGAGGATCAGGAAGTTGATCAAATTGATGGAAGCAAGTCAATTCAGAGAGTGCATGTAGCAGATGAAAGAGTTCCTATATGTGCAATTGATAACTATGGGATTCGAGAATTTGGAGCAAGATGTGTAGTTTTCCGGTTTCAAGTGTTTGGAGAGATAGATTCAGATGTTCTATTAAGAATAAAGGATACTTGGATCTTTTATTTGCACAAATATGCTCTTCATGGTCTTGCTGATCTATATGTAAAGCATAGGTTACGCTATCTAGTATTCATCATATGTAATGAATCAGATAAACGAACGATTAAAGGGGCGTTGTTCAAATTGAAACATCCGTGGTCTTAGATGGTTAAATTCTTTATGCCGTGAAAGTTGTTAATAATAGGCTAAGATAGATTAGACTGGTTGGGGCGGTGCGGTCGAACTTTGTTCGCCGTTCCGACACAATCAGTTTTATAATCTTAGGGTCCCTATTGTCAATAAATCATGGAATAAATCTGAATTTAATCATCAATAGTGCGACGCCTTAACTTGATAAGCGTCATACAAAAGCACAAAACATATTTTTATAGGTATAAAGCATGGAACGAATAGAACTTGGTAAAATTGTAAAAAGTTACGTGTATGGTAATACGCTTGAAATGACAACCGCTAACGGTCAACAAGAACAAACTATCAAAGTGATAGAAGGCAAGCGTTACGTAAATCTTGAGACTGGAGAAATTCATGAAATGGATACTTCCAGTAGTACACGACTCGATAATTTGAAGTCTACTAAACAGACTATGAAAAAACTACGACGCTTAGTGGCTCACAATTTTACGGGAGGTGCCAACCAGCTCTGGATTACGTTGACTTATCGTAACCATGTCACCGAAACAGCTATAGTTTATATGGATTTCAAAGCGTTCATTCGACGCATTCGTAATCAGTTTGGGAACGTTGATTATATTACGGTCATTGAACCACAAGCTAGTGGAAGGTGGCATTTGCATGTGTTATTAAAGAACGATTCTGAACTAACAATTCCTAACAATGACCTTGCTAAGATGTGGGGGAAAGGGTTTACTAAGACCAAGCGCTTGAGAAGGGCAGATAAAGTTGGGAACTATTTGATAGCCTACTTATCAAATTTACAAATCGGAGACGAAAGCTCAGATAAGAAATCAATAGTAAAAGGGGCACGTTTATATATGTATCCAAAAGGGATTCGTATTTATCGTACCAGTAGAGGAATTGAAAAGCCTTTGGAAATTACAACAACAAAGGGTGAGCTTATGGAAACTTATAAGATTAACAGTCCTCCGACATTTTCTCGTACCACAAAACATGAAACTCCTTATGGTGTGAAAGAATATACAACGGAGTTTTACGATAACATAAAAAGCCTGTCAGATACTTTTAGCGGGGCAACTGACAAGCTAAGTAGGTGATAAAAGAAATTGTCTCTTATCATCCCTATTATATCAAAATAGGAGAATTTATGGAAAATATATATAAAAGTAAGAGAGGGATTGCGGAATTATTTGATATTCCACTAAAAACCCTAAACAATGATCTAACAGAGATGCGACGAAATAAAAAATTTCAAGGATACATTTTAAAGCCTTCTCATAAGAGGGTCTATATAGATGTTGAAGGCTATAAGGAATTTTTGCAGTATAAACAAAAGAAATATGAGGAAGCTATGTAGTTATGTTATAATTAAGCTATGCTACATAGCTTTCCTTTGCTTTAAAAAGTAGAAGGAGAAAAAATGTTTTTTAAAGAATTGGATAATGGGAAATACCGTTATTATGAAAAATTCTATCATGAACGAGAGGAAAAGTGGAAACAAGTCTCTGTGACTCTAAAATCAAAATCTAGAGTTTCTCAAGCAGAAGCAAAACGTCGTTTAGCGCTAAAAATCGAAAAACTCCTAACCGCGCCTACAAAAGAGGAAGTTGAAAAGAAACAACTAGAAGAAATGATTTTTAGTCAACTATTGGAAGAATGGAGAACGATTCGTTCCAGTGATATAAAATCTTCTAGTTATCGAAGTGAGATGAAAAGTTTAGAACTTTTCATGGAAACAGTAGGAAATTTGAGAATATCAGATTATACTACTCAGCTAGTTCAAACATATCTAATGAATTTGAATGTTCAAAATTCAACGAGAAAAAATAGGAAGATATATTTGAATGGTCTCTTTAATTATGCTGTAAAGGTCGGATATATTTCTGATTCTCCAGTTAAAGGAGTGGTAATTCCGAAGCAGAAAGCGGACTATGAGAAGTTGCAAAAAGCTAAGGATAATTTCATTAGTAGAGAGGAACTAGGACAGGTTTTATCGTATTGTGAAAGTCACAATAAAGATAAACGTTATGCTTTGGCAATGGAATTTATCTTTTTAACTGGTCTTCGTTTCGCAGAATTTATAGGAGTTCGCTATCAAGATGTAAACTTCAAAGCGAATCTTTTAACAATTGATCATACTATAGATTATGTTGCTCATGGATATGATGAGAGAATCTTACAGACAACGAAAACAGTAGGTTCTGTAAGGACTATAGTACTAAGTGAACGTTGCTTGGAAATTATCGAGTACTTTCGTAGTAACTGTTTTGATGAGGAGTTCATCTTTGTGACTGAGCAGGGTAACATTATGAGACAACCTTTGTTATATAGATTTATCAAAAATATTTGTGAAGTAGTGTTAGGTGGGCACAGATCCTATAATATTCACATGCTTAGACATTCTCATATTAGTTTGTTGGCTGAACTAGGGATACCTATAAAGGCTATTATGGAGCGAGTTGGACATAGAGATGAATCTATCACTTTAAGGATCTATAGTCATGTAACAAAAAATATACAGGATGAATTGAGAGAGAAACTTAATCAAATTCATCTGTAGATGCTAACCATAGAACTAACCAAGTACTAACCAAAGTGAATAGAAACTAGAGGAAATATAGGGAAGTATAGAAAAGAGAAAGTCTTTTCTTTTGGTAGTTAAAGAACATTGAGGAAAGAGAAGGAAATATAGTTTGGATATTTTTGATACACATACACACTTGAATGTAGAAGAATTTGCAGGTAGTGAGGCAGAAGAAATTGCCTTGGCTGCTGAGATGGGTGTGACACAGATGAATATTGTTGGTTTTGATCAACCGACGATTGAGCGTGCCTTGGAGTTGGTGGATGAGTACGACCAACTTTACGCGACTATTGGTTGGCATCCGACAGAAGCAGGGACTTACACAGAGGAGATTGAAGACTACTTGCTTGATAAGCTCAAGAATCCCAAGGTTGTTGCTTTAGGTGAGATTGGTTTGGATTATCATTGGATGACAGCGCCAAAAGAGGTGCAGGAGCAGGTTTTTCGCCGTCAGATTCAGCTGTCTAAGGACTTGGATTTGCCTTTTGTTGTCCATACCCGTGATGCGCTGGAAGATACCTATGAGATTATCAAAAGTGAGGGCGTTGGTCCTCGAGGTGGTATCATGCATTCTTTCTCAGGAACTCTTGAATGGGCAGAGAAGTTTGTCGAGCTTGGCATGACCATTTCCTTTTCAGGAGTGGTGACTTTTAAGAAGGCAACTGACATCCAAGAAGTAGCTAAAGAGTTACCTTTGGACAAGATTTTGGTGGAAACGGATGCGCCTTACTTAGCACCTGTTCCTAAACGGGGTCGTGAAAATAGAACAGCCTATACTCGCTATGTGGTGGACTTTATCTCTGACTTGCGTGGCATGACGGCAGAAGAGCTAGCGGCAGCAACAACTGCAAATGCAGAACGAATTTTTGGATTGGACAGCAAGCAATGAAAGAAAAAATTTCCCAAGTTATCGTGGTCGAAGGGCGCGATGATACGGCCAATCTCAAACGCTATTTCGATGTAGAGACCTATGAGACACGAGGTTCTGCCATCAATGACCAGGATATAGAGCGGATTCAGCGACTGCACCAACGTCATGGAGTCATTGTCTTTACAGACCCAGATTTTAATGGGGAGCGGATTCGTCGCATGATTATGACGGCCATTCCGACAGTGCAGCATGCCTTCCTCAAACGAGATGAAGCTGTTCCCAAGTCCAAGACCAAGGGACGTTCTCTGGGAATTGAGCATGCTAGCTATGATGATTTGAAAACAGCGCTGGCACAGGTGACAGAACAATTTGAACATGAGAGTCAGTTTGACATCAGTCGTAGCGACTTGATTCGCCTTGGTTTTCTAGCAGGAGCAGACAGCCGTAAGCGCAGAGAATATCTGGGAGAGGCTCTCCGAATTGGCTATTCCAACGGCAAGCAACTCCTCAAACGCCTAGAGTTGTTTGGGGTCACCTTGGCAGAAGTAGAAGAAGCTATGAAATCTTATGAGAACAGCTAAGTAGCCCCCAAATGTAAGGGGAATGTGTTACAATAGTAGTAACAGATAATAGAAAAGAGAATAGATGAGAATTGCAGATTATAGCGTGACCAAGGCAGTGCTGGAGCGTCACGGTTTTACCTTTAAAAAGTCCTTTGGGCAAAATTTCTTGACCGATACCAATATCCTACAAAAAATCGTGGATACGGCTGAGATTAATGACCAAGTTAATATCATTGAAATTGGCCCAGGTATTGGTGCCTTGACGGAATTTTTGGCTGAGCGTGCAGCAGAAGTTATGGCCTTTGAGATTGACCACCGTTTGGTGCCGATTTTGGCAGATACCCTGCGTGATTTTGATAATGTGACCGTAGTTAACGAGGACATTCTCAAGGTCGATTTGGCGCAACATATCCAGGATTTTAAAAATCCTGACCTGCCAATCAAGGTAGTAGCCAACTTGCCTTACTACATCACGACACCTATTCTCATGCACTTGATTGAAAGTGGCATTCCTTTTAGTGAATTTGTGGTTATGATGCAAAAAGAGGTAGCTGACCGCATTTCCGCTCAACCCAATACCAAGGCTTACGGTAGTTTGTCGATTGCAGTTCAGTATTACATGACTGCCAAGGTTGCCTTTATCGTGCCTCGTACGGTCTTTGTGCCAGCACCAAATGTAGACTCAGCGATATTGAAAATGGTACGTCGTCCAGAACCAGCCGTAGCAGTGGAAGACGAGAACTTCTTCTTTAAGGTTTCTAAGGCTAGTTTCACTCATCGCCGCAAGACCTTATGGAATAACTTGACAGGTTACTTTGGCAAGACCGAGGAAGTTAAGGACAAGCTTACTAAGGCCTTGGACCAAGCAGGCTTGTCACCAAGTGTACGTGGGGAAGCTCT
>CAURTW010000039.1:0-13620 GCA_963527705.1 uncultured Streptococcus sp. | reverse complement strand
ACCTTTGTCGGAGAAGTTGCCCCCTTTGTGGAGCAGATTCAAGAACACTTGCCAAGGACTAATTACAAAGAAACCTTGCCTAATGCAGCCAATCTTGCTCTTTTGGCTTGGGACAAGGAAGCAGACTCCTTGCATGATTTTGTGCCGAACTACCTCAAGCGTGTTGAGGCTGAGGAAAACTGGCTCAAGAACCATACCGAGTCTGGTAAGTCCTACATTAAACGCCTATGATAGAAATCAAACGAACTCACCAGCAACCTGATCTGGCTCAAGCCATCTACGCTGTTATGATAGCTGTTTACCCAGTCAGTCCTTGGACGCTGGAACAAATCCAAGCAGACCTGTCCCAAGACCAGACTTGGTATGCTCTAGCTTATGATGGGGCAGAAGCGATTGGCTTTCTAGCCGTGCAGGAGAATCTTTTTGAAGCAGAAGTCCTGCAAATCGCTGTCAAACAAACCTATCAGGGTCAGGGAATTGCGTCAACCTTGTTTGCTCAATTGCCGACAGATAAGGAGATTTTCCTCGAAGTCAGAAGTTCAAATCATCGAGCGCAAGCATTTTACAAGAAAGAAAAGATGGCAGCCATCGCTGAGCGAAAGGCCTACTACCATGATCCAGTCGAGGACGCCATCATCATGAAGAGAGAAATAGATGAAGGATAGATATATTTTAGCATTTGAGACATCCTGTGATGAGACCAGTGTCGCCGTCTTGAAAAACGACGATGAGCTCTTGTCCAATGTCATTGCTAGTCAAATTGAGAGTCACAAACGTTTTGGGGGCGTAGTGCCGGAAGTAGCCAGTCGTCACCATGTCGAGGTCATTACAGCCTGTATCGAGGAGGCCCTAGCAGAAGCAGGGATTACGGAAGAGGACGTGACAGCTGTAGCGGTTACCTATGGACCGGGCTTGGTCGGAGCCTTACTAGTCGGTTTGTCAGCTGCTAAGGCCTTTGCTTGGGCTCATGGACTTCCGCTGATTCCTGTTAACCACATGGCTGGTCACCTCATGGCCGCTCAGAGTGTGGAGCCTTTGGAGTTTCCCTTGATAGCCCTCTTGGTCAGCGGTGGACACACAGAGTTGGTTTATGTTTCTGAGGCTGGTGACTACAAGATTGTTGGGGAAACGCGAGATGACGCGGTTGGTGAGGCCTATGATAAGGTCGGCCGTGTCATGGGCTTGACCTATCCTGCAGGTCGTGAGATTGATGAGCTAGCTCATCAGGGACAGGATATTTATGATTTTCCTCGTGCCATGATTAAGGAAGATAATCTGGAGTTTTCATTCTCAGGTTTGAAATCGGCCTTTATCAATCTTCACCACAATGCCGAGCAAAAGGGAGAAAATCTATCCACAGAAGACTTGTGTGCTTCCTTCCAAGCAGCTGTCTTGGATATTCTTATGGCCAAAACCAAGAAGGCTTTGGAGAAATACCCTGTTAAAACCCTTGTCGTGGCAGGTGGTGTGGCAGCCAATAAAGGTCTCAGAGAACGCCTAGCGGCTGAAATCACTGACGTCAAGGTCATCATTCCACCTCTGCGCCTCTGCGGAGACAATGCAGGAATGATTGCCTATGCTAGCGTCAGCGAGTGGAACAAAGAAAACTTTGCAAACTTGGACCTCAATGCCAAACCAAGTCTTGCTTTTGATACCATGGAATAAAGAGTCAGCTTAGGGCTGGCTTTTTTGCTCTCTTAAATGTCAGAATATTTTGACAAATAATTGTGAATAATGATATACTATATAAAAAATAGGAGGTGGTGAGATGATTGAGAGAATGGAGTTGGGAGAATTTTACAAGGAATTACGTTTGGCGAGAAAGCTCAAGCAGTCAGATGTGGCTTGTGCTGGACTAACAGCCTCTCAATTATCCAAGTTTGAACTAGGGCAGTCTATGCTATCTGCGGATAAGTTGATCCTAGCCATCCAAGGGATCAATATGAATTTTGATGAGTTTGGTCATAAGCTAAACAATTATCAAGAATCCCTACATATGCAGATTGGTAGAAAGGTTGTGGATCGCTTTGCCCACCAAGATATAGCTGGTTTAGAGCAACTGTTGGAGGAAGTCGAGCAAGAACAGATGGCAGAGACCTATCGTCGTTTGAATGCCATTGTAATTAAAAACGCACTCCATTCCTTAAATAAGAACTATCCATTAGTAAAAGAAGATAGCGAGTTTTTGACTATCTATCTCTATGCTATTGAGTCTTGGACCTGGTTTGAACTCTATCTCTTTTGCAATACCATGCCCTTCTTGAGCAATCAAGATTTGATATTTTTATCGACCGCTTTAATTGAGAAATCTAGGGAATTTAAAGAGTTGGTACATAATCGATTGTATATGAAAAGTGGATTTCTGAATATTATATCAGAACTCATGGAGCGTAAACTTTTCTCTTATATCCCAATTTTTGAAGCTGAGCTAGAGAGCATGCTTCGTCCATACGATGTTTTTGAAAAAGTATTGTGGCAGTTTTTAAAGAAAATGAAGATTTTCCTTCAAACCAAAGGAAGCAATCAAAAAGAGATTGAAAGATTTATCCAATCTCTGCAAGTATTAGAAAATCCACAATTGCTAGCCCTCTTCGAATTGCGTTTGAAGCAATACAAAGAACTTATTGAGTAGTCAACAATTGCAAATCTGAAATTTCTATAAGAAAAAATATCAAATATGCGATTTTCTAAAATAAGCTAATTTTCGTGTTATACTATCCTTGTAAAGCACTTCAAGCAGATCCTAAGTCGCAGAAGTGGTTTACAAATGAAGATAATTAAAGGAGTGTAAAAGATGTTAAATTTACAATTTGCAGAAACAATGGAATTGACAGAAGCTGAGTTGGAGAAGGTTTATGGAGGAGATCTTGTGTATCTTGGCAATATCCCAAGCGGTGCATGGGGAGGGTTCGGGACACCTTGGTCAATCACTAATTTCTGGGAGAAAAATTTTAACCATGATTCTTCCACTGTTAATCGTCGTCGTTGATATTTAAAGCCCTTGCCTTTGTTTGGGTTAGGGCTTTCTTTATTTCGTAATATAGGAGAAAATAGGATGAAAAAGATAATCTCACGCTACTACTTTATTATAGCTATTCTACTAGTTGTTGCTGACCAGTTCTTCATTCGTTTGCTTTTACATAGCGATCTTGCTGCTGGTTTATCCGACTTTGCCTATTATTTGTCGGATATGCTGTTAAATTTTCTTGTGGTTCTGCTTGCTTTTATTGTTATGGTTTGGTCAGGGAAATGGCAGAAAATTAACAGTAGAAAATTTAAAGGTTCCTATCTTTTCTATTCCTTCCTAGCTCTTCTTGCTTTTGTTGTTTGGAATTTCGTCACCTTTTTTCTTTTTCCGCCTACCAAAAATGCAATTTCTTATCAACTGGATGTTCCTACTTTTACAGGAGCTACAGCATTTTTGATGTATTTTTTCTATCCTGTGATTGCAGGTCCCATTTTTGAAGAGATGATTTATCGTGGATTAGTGATGACAGCTCTGGAAAAAGGAAAGAAGTGGGGACTAGATGTGCTTGGCTCAGCTATATTATTTGGAATCTTACACATTAGTGGCCATGGTTGGGTCTTAACAGACTTTTTTGTATATATGGGTGGTGGTCTCATATTTGCAGTCTTGTTTAGAGTGACAAAGTCTATTTATTGGCCTATTGGGCTGCATATAGTCTACAATGGCATTGGTCAGATTTTGATGTTACTGTAATTTTGGTTGTTAGTAGTATCGCAGTCTATCCTTGGGGAAAGCTTCCCATTTGAATTTAAAAAGGAGTTGTGATGAAAGTATTTCTTCAAAATAGAAATTTTAGGCAATTAACCATCAACCAGTGGATTTCAACGGTTGGGGATACGATTTTTTATCTGGCTTTTTTGAATTATGTGGCAGATGCGTCTTTTGCCCCTTTGGCGATTTTACTTATCACGATTTCAGAAACCCTTCCCCAAGTTCTACAAATCTTTCTGGGAGTTTTGGCGGATTTTCAACATCATCGTGTCCTAAAATATACAATTATTAGTTTTGTAAAATTTTTGCTTTACTCTATAGTGTCCCTATCGCTTTCAGGGCAGTCTTTCTCCTTGTTGCTAGTAGCATTTATTTGTCTGATTAACCTCTTGTCTGACACATTGAGCTATTTTTCAGGCGCCATGCTCACTCCGATTTTCATTAGAATTATTGGGCAAGACCATCTGGCAGAAGCTATTGGATTTAAACAGTCAACTGTTAGTTTAGTGAAAACAATCAGTAATATTCTAGGAGGAGTCTTACTAGGTATTCTATCTATCCAGTCTATTTCCTTACTGAATGCTCTGACCTTTTTAATCGCATTTTTAGGTATTCTTTTCATAAAAACAGACCTCTTGAAAGTAGAAAAAACGATTAGCTATCAAGAAGGACTCTCTGTAAAATCCTTTTGCCAGCATCTGCTCCAATCATCAAAATTGATATGGAATATGAATAAGGTGCTCTTGGTTTTGTTTATTATCTCTATTAGTCAAGCAGTGATAAATGTTACAGTTCCTGTTTCTACTCTGTTTTTGAGGAATCAGCCCTTTTTGAATTTACAAACAGGTCAATCTCTTGCCTTGTTATCCACCCTTGAATTGTCAGCCCTTATTGTCGGAAGCCTTGTGAGTGGCTATCTGAAGAATACAATCTCCATAAAACTAGCCCTATATGCCTCGCTTATTATCCAATTACTCCTTTTAGTTGGCTTTGTGGCAGTTCGTTTTGACTGGATTCTTATCTTTAGTGCCTTGGATGCCTTTTTCGCAGGTATCCTCTCTCCTCGATTACAGGAACTCATTTTTAAACAAATACCTGAGGAGTCAATGGGAGCAGTTCAATCCTCTATCGGTGCCATTACAGTTGTTTTACCTAGCTTATTTACAATAGCTTTGGTAACCATTGCTACTAGCTTTGGAACTCTGGCAGTTAGCTTTGTTTTATTGCTATTTCTTCTAGCTGCCTTTATCATACTCTTGAATATCCGTGAAAACATTTAGCGAAGAATGTGTATATTATATGTTTGAGACTGGATTCCAGTCTGTTTATGATGGCTACAATCAGCAGACTGTTAAATTTTTGAGAAAGTTGCTTGACATTTCAGACCAATCGGTTTATAATTAAAAAATGTAGAGATAAATACATGAGAAAAGAAGAAAAAACAAGACTACGAAGAGAGAAAATCATTACCGCTGCTTTGTTTGAATTTGCTACAAAAGGCTATCAAGGTTTTGTCATCAATGAACTTTGTAAAGTGGATGGTATTTCCAAAGGAGTTTTGTATCATAATTTTTCAGGGAAATCAGACCTCTATCTAACTTGTTTTCAGGAGAGTTTTGAGAAAGCTTTGGCAGTGTTTCTGGGGGTGGAAGGTCAAGTGCCCTCCTTAGCTGATTATATGGAAAGACGTCACCAATTTTATCAGCAATACCCAGAACATAGCCACATTTTCTTTGAGGCAATGATTGCGACACCAGAAGAATTGGAAGCAGACATTGCACCACAGAAAGCTATCTTTTTGGACTTGAATGAACAAGTTTGTCAAAAACTTATATCAGAATCCAAACTGAAAGAGCATATTGATGAGAAACGAGCTATGGACTATCTGCGATTGATTCAGGATATGTTTCGTTCCTATTATTTAACTGTTTCGTCAGATAGCAGTTTGCCTGACTTGGTTTCAGGATATGAACATCAATTATCACAGGTTTTGGATATGATGATTTATGGAATACTAGAGGAAGATTCCTCTAAAAAAGGAGAAAAATAATGTCGAAAATTTGGAAATGGTTGTTACTAATTGAGGGTATTTTTGCAGTTTTTGTAGGTTTTAATATGTTTGCACATCCTCTTATTAGCTTGGCTTCCATGACTTTCTGGTTTGCACTTGTATTTGCAGTTCAAGGGATTTCTGAGATTGTACAATACTTCAAATCAGAAGAAAAGCATGGCTGGAATTTATTTGGAGGAATTGTTACCCTCATCCTCGCTCTTACCTTGTTCTCAGGTAGCTTTATTGAAATGGTAACATTTGTACCATTTATCATTTCTTTATGGGCCTTGACAAATGGTATTACAAAAACTATCGTTGGTTTCAAGGTTCGTAAGACGGATAAATCGGTAGGTACCCCTCTAGTTTGGATGGGGATTTTAGGAATCGTAGCAGGTTTAATCATGATGGGACACCCATTGATGACCGGTCTCTATATTAGTTACACCATTGCCTTTGTCTTTATTTATCAAGGTATTGTGGCAATTGTTCAATTCTTCAAGATTAAATAAGAATAAAATGGAGTCTGTCTGATTACAATCAGCAGACTTTTTTCTCTTTCCTGAATGTGTTATAATAGTCCATGCTATGGCTGGAGCCTTTTCAGCCTATTTATTAAGACAATATGAGGAGAAAGATGAAAGAAAAAGGATTTTGGGAGGGGGCGCAGGCGGCCATGCCAACGGCCCTTGGTTATGTCAGTATTGGCTTGGCCTGTGGAATTATCGGTGCGCCCTATGTGACACCTATTGAGATGGGCTTGATGAGCCTCTTTGTTTATGCTGGGAGTGCCCAGTTTGCCATGCTGGCACTGATTGCGGTTCAAGCACCTGTGGCGGCTATTGCCATGACGGTTTTTTTGATTAATTTGCGTCTCTTTTTGTTGAGCTTGCATGCGTCGACCTATTTCCGTCATACCAGTCTCTGGCAAAATATCGGTATGTCTAGTCTCTTGACGGATGAGACCTATGGCGTTTTGATGGGCGAATTGGCCCATACAGACAAGGTCAATCCGATGTGGATGCACGGAAACAATCTCAACAGCTATGTGGCTTGGTTTGTGGGAACAGTTGTCGGAACGGCTCTGGGTGGCCTGCTGCCAAATCCAGAAATCTTTGGGCTGGACTTTGCTTTGGTTGGGATGTTCATTGGAATTTTTGCTTCGCAATTCCAGATTATGCAAAGACGGATTCCTGTCCGCAATCTGCTCATTATCCTAGCAGTTGTTGCGGTGTCCTTCTTTTTACTCTTGACAGTGGTGTCTCAGTCGCTAGCTGTTCTGTTTGCGACGCTACTCGGTTGTACGATAGGGGTGGTTTTAGATGGTCAGTAAGTATCTTTTATTAGCAGTTATTTTCTCTGGTCTTGTGACCTGGATTCCCCGTATGATTCCCTTCATCTTGGTCAAGTATAAGGGCTTGCCTCCTATCGTTGAGCGTTTTTTGAAGTTTTTGCCTGTTTCTATTATCTTTGCCTTGATTCTTTCAAGTGTAGTGACAGGCAAGGTTGGCAGCCTTCCTCAAATCAAATGGCTGGACTTCTTAGCAGTCTTTCCAACAGCTTGGGTGGCCTTTCGTTATCGCAATCTAGTCGGAACAGTTCTCTTTGGAGTGGTCTTAATTGCACTCTTGCGTTTGGTCTTTTAATACTCTTCGAAAATCAAATTCAAACCACGTCAGCGTCGCCTTACCGTATATATGTTACTGACTTCGTCAGTTCTATCTACAACCTCAAAGCAGTGCTTTGAGCAACCTGCGGCTAGCTTTCTAGTTTGCTCTTTGATTTTCATTGAGTATAAATTAGCCATAAAGAAAACCTATCACAGAGATAGATATCATATAATGGCGTAAATGCTCTTTTTCTGTTAAGATTATAAGGTATTCTATTTTGGAGGAAATGACATGAAAAAAATCGTTAAATACTCATCTCTTGCTGCCTTAGGACTTGTTGCTGCAGGTGTGCTAGCAGCTTGCTCAGGTGGTGCTAAGAAAGAAGGAGAAGCAGCTAGCAAGAAAGAAATTATCGTTGCAACCAATGGCTCACCAAAACCATTTATCTATGAAGAAAATGGCGAATTGACTGGTTACGAAATTGAAGTGGTTCGCGCTATCTTTAAAGATTCTGACAAATATGATGTCAAGTTTGAGAAGACAGAATGGTCAGGTGTCTTTGCAGGACTTGATGCTGACCGTTACAATATGGCTGTTAGCAACATCAGCTACACTAAAGAACGTGCTGAAAAATACCTTTATGCAGCTCCAACTGCTAAAAACCCTAACGTTCTTGTAGTGAAAAAAGATGACCCTAGCATCAAATCGCTTGATGATATCGGTGGAAAATCAACAGAAGTTGTTCAAGGGACAACATCTGCTAAACAGCTAGAAGACTACAACAAACAACATTCAGATAATCCAACTGTCCTAAAGTATACTAAAGCGGACTTCCAACAAATCATGGGACGCTTGAGCGATGGCCAGTTTGACTACAAGATTTTTGATAAAATCGGTGTTGAAACAGTCATCAAGGACCAAGGTTTGGACAACTTGAAAGTTATTGAACTTCCAAGCGACCAACAACCTTACGTTTACCCACTTCTTGCTAAAGGTCAAGATGAGTTGAAATCATTTGTAGACAAACGTATCCAAGAACTCTACAAAGACGGAACTCTTGAAAAATTGTCTAAACAGTTCTTCGGGGACACTTATCTCCCAGCAGAAGCTGACATTAAATAATCGTATGAAATCATCCAGTCTGAGAAAGACGGATGATTTCTCAATTTTCAGATATATAGTTTCAAACTATATGTCTGCCTATCTAATAACAATTTGCTAATTCAAATAAAGTATGAGATACTATTACGGTATTATTTTTAAAGGAGATAGAATCATGAAAATTAAAAAATGGCTCGGTGTAGCAGCTCTTGCTACAGTTGCAGGTTTGGCTCTTGCAGCTTGCGGAAATTCAGAAAAGAAAGCAGACAACGAAACAGTCGTCAAAATTGCAACAGTTAACCGTAGCGGTTCTGAAGAAGCGCGTTGGGATAAAATCCAAGAATTGGTTGAAAAAGATGGAATTAAATTGGAATTCACAGAGTTCACAGACTATTCACAACCAAACAAGGCAACTGCTGATGGCGAAGTAGACTTGAACGCTTTCCAACACTACAACTTCTTGAACAACTGGAACAAAGAAAACGGGAAAGACCTTGTAGCGATTGCAGATACCTACATCTCACCAATCCGTCTTTACTCAGGTAAAAATGGGGAAGAAAACAAGTACACCAAAGTGGAAGAAATCCCAGATAAGGGTGAAATCGCCGTACCAAACGATGCAACAAACGAAAGCCGTGCACTTTACTTGCTTCAATCAGCTGGTTTGATCAAATTGGATGTTTCTGGAACTGCTCTTGCAACAGTTGCTAACATCACAGAAAATCCAAAGAACTTGAAGATTACTGAATTGGACGCTAGCCAAACAGCTCGTTCATTGTCATCAGTTGATGCTGCCGTTGTAAACAATACCTTCGTTACAGAAGCAAAATTGGACTACAAGAAAGCACTTTTCAAAGAACAAGCTGATGAAAACTCAAAACAATGGTACAACATCATCGTTGCGAAAAAAGATTGGGAAACATCACCTAAGGCTGATGCTATCAAGAAAGTGATCGCAGCTTACCACACAGATGACGTGAAAAAAGTTATCGAAGAAACATCAGACGGTTTGGATCAACCAGTTTGGTAATAAGAAACAGGGAGGTGGGAGAGAAAATTCCACCTCTTGCTTTTGTATAGAGCATGGATTGTAAAGAAGACTATAGGTTCATAGAAAGGTAGAGAGAATATGGTTTTTCCTAGCGAACAAGAACAGATTGAAAAATTTGAAAAGGATCATGTAGCCCAGCATTATTTTGAGGTTTTGCGTACCTTGATTTCTAAGAAGTCGGTCTTTGCCCAACAGGTGGGGCTCAAAGAAGTTGCTAACTATCTGGGTGAGATTTTCAAACGTGTTGGGGCTGAAGTGGAGATTGATGAGACTTATACGGCGCCCTTTGTCATGGCGCATTTCAAGAGTTCGCGTCCAGATGCCAAAACCCTGATTTTCTATAACCACTATGACACTGTGCCAGCGGATGGGGATCAGATCTGGACAGAGGATCCCTTTACGCTTTCGGTCCGCAATGGCTTCATGTATGGGCGTGGGGTTGATGACGACAAGGGTCATATCACAGCTCGTTTGAGTGCTTTGAGAAAATACATGCAGCACCATGATGATTTGCCTGTCAATATCAGTTTTATCATGGAGGGAGCGGAGGAATCGGCTTCAACAGACCTAGATAAGTATCTAGAAAAGCATGCGGATAAACTCCGTGGTGCAGATTTGTTGGTCTGGGAACAAGGGACCAAGAATGCCTTGGAGCAGTTAGAAATTTCTGGTGGAAATAAGGGGATTGTGACCTTTGATGCCAAGGTAAAAAGTGCGGATGTGGATATCCACTCTAGTTATGGAGGAGTTGTGGAATCAGCTCCTTGGTATCTCCTTCAAGCCCTACAGTCTCTTCGCGCTGCAGATGGCCGTATCTTGGTTGAAGGCTTATACGAAGAAGTGCAAGAACCAAATGAACGGGAATTGGCCTTGGTGGATACTTACGCCCAACGAAATCCAGGGGAAATCAGCCAGATTTATGGTTTGGAATTGCCTCTCTTGCAAGAGGACCGCGCAGCCTTTCTAAAACGTTTCTTTTTTGAACCTGCTCTCAATATCGAAGGGATTCAGTCAGGTTACCAAGGACAAGGGGTTAAAACGATTTTGCCAGCAGAAGCCAGTGCTAAGCTAGAGGTTCGTTTGGTTCCTGGCCTAGAACCGCATGATGTTCTGGAAAAAATTCGGAAACAGCTAGACAAAAATGGCTTTGATAAGGTAGAATTATACTATACCTTGGGAGAGATGAGCTATCGAAGCGATATGAGCGCGCCAGCTATTCTCAACGTAATCGAGTTGGCCAAGAAATTCTATCCACAGGGCGTTTCAGTCTTGCCAACTACAGCAGGGACAGGACCTATGCATACGGTCTTTGATGCCCTAGAGGTGCCAATGGTGGCCTTCGGTCTAGGAAATGCCAATAGCCGAGACCACGGTGGAGATGAAAATGTGCGAATCGCCGATTATTACACCCATATTGAATTAGTAGAGGAGCTGATTAGAAGCTATGAGTAGAGATATTATCAAGTTAGATCAGATCGATGTGACTTTTCACCAAAAGAAGAGAACCATCACAGCGGTCAAGGATGTGACCATTCACATCCAAGAAGGGGATATCTACGGAATCGTTGGATATTCTGGAGCAGGGAAATCAACCCTTGTACGGGTGATTAACCTCTTGCAAAAACCATCTGCAGGGAAAATTACCATTGACGACGATGTGATTTTTGATGGTAAGGTGACCTTGACGGCAGAGCAGTTGCGTCGTAAACGTCAAGATATCGGGATGATTTTCCAGCATTTTAACCTGATGAGTCAGAAGACTGCAGAGGAGAATGTAGCCTTTGCCCTTAAACACTCTGGACTCAGCAAGGAAGAAAAGAAGGCTAAAGTAGCTAAGTTGTTGGACTTGGTTGGCTTGGCAGACCGTGCTGAAAACTACCCTTCACAACTATCTGGAGGGCAAAAACAGCGTGTGGCCATTGCGCGTGCCTTGGCAAATGATCCAAAAATCTTGATTTCAGATGAGTCAACTTCTGCCCTTGATCCTAAGACAACCAAGCAGATTTTGGCCTTGTTGCAAGATTTGAACCAAAAATTAGGCTTAACTGTTGTCTTGATTACCCATGAAATGCAGATTGTCAAAGATATTGCCAATCGTGTGGCAGTTATGCAGGATGGTCATTTGATTGAGGAGGGCAGTGTCCTTGAAATCTTCTCAGATCCTAAACAACCTTTGACTCAAGATTTTATCTCAACAGCCACAGGTATTGACGAAGCCATGGTCAAAATCGAGAAGCAAGAAATCGTGCAACATTTGTCTGAAAACAGTCTTTTGGTGCAACTCAAGTACGCTGGAGCTTCAACAGACGAGCCACTTTTGAATGAATTGTACAAGCATTACCAAGTAACGGCTAATATCCTCTATGGAAATATCGAAATTCTCGATGGCACTCCTGTTGGAGAATTGGTGGTGGTCTTGTCAGGTGAAAAAGCAGCGCTAGCAGGTGCTCAAGAAGCCATTCGTCAAGCAGGCGTACAACTAAAAGTATTGAAGGGAGGACAGTAAGATGGAATCATTGATTCAAACCTATTTGCCAAATGTCTATAAAATGGGCTGGGCTGGTCAAGCAGGCTGGGGAACAGCCATTTACCTAACCCTCTATATGACAGTTCTTTCCTTCATCATTGGAGGGTTCTTGGGGCTAGTGGCAGGTCTTTTCCTTGTCTTGACAGCGCCAGGTGGTGTCTTGGAAAATAAGATCGTTTTCTGGATTTTGGATAAGATTACCTCTATTTTCCGTGCGGTGCCATTTATCATTCTCTTGGCAGTCTTGTCACCCTTCTCACACCTAATCGTAGGGACAAGTATCGGGCCAAATGCGGCTATTGTACCCCTATCTTTTGCAGTCTTTGCCTTCTTTGCCCGTCAGGTGCAGGTTGTCTTGGCTGAACTGGATGGCGGTGTCATTGAGGCGGCTCAAGCTAGCGGAGCGACATTCTGGGATATCGTAGGTGTTTACCTATCAGAAGGTCTTCCAGATTTGATCCGTGTGACGACTGTGACCTTGATTTCTCTTGTTGGGGAAACAGCTATGGCTGGTGCGGTTGGAGCTGGCGGTATTGGTAACGTAGCCATCGCTTATGGATTTAACCGTTACAATCACGATGTGACCATTTTGGCAACCATCATTATCATTTTGATTATCTTTGCAATCCAATTCTTGGGAGATTTCTTGACCAAGAAATTGAGTCATAAATAAAAAAAGAGCCACACGGCTCTTTTTTATTAATCAGATTTTTTGTGCAAATTTTTTACTCAAGGCTTGTCCAATCAAGGCACCCACTAGGGCTCCGATGACAATACTTGCGATAAATAGAAGGACGGTTCCAGGGTTTGGTGCGACCATGATACGGTCGATATATTCTTGCGATTTTCCTCTTGCTAGAAGGGTAGCCATATAGGCTTGAGGCGCAATCCACATAAGTAAGATTGGTCCTGTTGAGCTAAAGGCGAAAATAACGAAAGAAAGGAAATTTTTAGTTTGATCCTTGTATTTGCCTAAATGAGCTACTCCATCTGCTAGGAGGCCACAGATAATTCCAGGAAGGAAGGCACCAGCACCGTGTTTAGATCCCAAGAAAAAGAGGGCCATGACAAGGCCGATAGTGGTAATGGCACCAAAGCGCGGAACTTTTGCGACTAGGATCATATAGACGCTACCGCCGACAAGGGCAGTAAAGGCAGGCGCATAAAACATGTTTCCAGTTTGGTCAAAGAGATTTCCCAAAAGGACACCAATCCCCATGGAGAGGAAGTAAAGAACTGCAAAGAGCAGTGTAGTTAAGATAGATTTCTTCATGAATTGTCTCCTGATAATTTTTTCACAATTCTCATTTTACCATGGTTTGGTGGGATTGTAAATGGGGCACGGTACCGGAGTTAATCCGTAGTTTATAAGATGTTAATAGTCAGGTGTTCCGGAATTTGAAGATATCAAGTCAATCTTCGCATATCTACTAAACAAACAACGCATTAAGGCCGCCCAACAGCTCTTGCTTTCGACTAGTGACAGTATCGAAGATATTTGTTATGCTGTTGGTTACAGTAATGTTGGATATTTCTATAAAG
>CAURTW010000038.1:0-13887 GCA_963527705.1 uncultured Streptococcus sp. | reverse complement strand
ATACCATAGAGATGGTCAGTGGCATAGATGACTTGCTTACGACAGATTCCTTTGAGCACGTAGGCTGACACCCACCAAAATTCATTGCAGGCTTTTTCAAACTCTATCGCATTAGCTGGGCTTGTCCAGTAACGTTGAGGACTTGTAGTATAGGACTCAAACAAGCCTTTCTCATCTTTCAAAACTGTATAATCAGCTTCACTATCCACCCACTCTTGAATATACTCCGTAGGACAGAGGGTCAAGTCAATCCTATTGCCATCTTCAAAGAGCATGAGGTAGAGACGACGGTTGCCTAGGATATTATGTTGCTCAATGATACGAGTGCCAAACTGGTCTAACCAAGCAAGATTGCTTGTTAGAGTATCTAAGTTGTCCACGACATAGAGCACATCATAGTCTTGAAATTCGTCTTTTGGAGCTTGTGAATTTGTCCGCGAACCGGACATGGCGACAGCCTCAATTTGTAAAGTTTCAGCAGTCTGTAAAATTAATCTCAGCATTTGCGCTTCACTTCTATGTTGTCTGCACATATCTTTTATAGAGTCATTTTTCATAGCCGTCTTGCTCCTCTTTTTTTTGGATGCCTCGTATTCTTTTCTTCTCAAGTTCCCCTACAATGAATTGGATAGTCGAACCAATCCCCAAAACGATTAAAACAAAATAAAACAATTTAATATCGTTTCTATGATATATTTTAAAGCTTCTCCATAATACAAAAGTATTTACTAATGAAAGAAGGAAAAGTAAAATAGCATTGAATAGGAGTATTATAGCAAACTTACTCTTAAAATACCTATAATGTTTTCCAATCCTATAGAGGGTATATAATGAGAAAACAATCATCAAAGGGATGAAAGCAAGTGCATAAAATAAGATAAACCCTATTCCTGAGTATGGTTTACTTTCCATTGGTAAATCTAATAGACAGACACCAATAGTGAGGATGTTCAATATAAACAAGGATACTGTGCGAGCACACTCTTTTCTACCTTTATTGGTCATTAAATCATATATAATTCCAAAAATGGCTAGGAGAACAAGGAAAAAAGGAAACATTAATAACGTAATCAATACCGCACCTCCAATAGTTTTAGCGATTATGTACAGCTTTAAAACTGCTCATCAGAAAAACAATCGTTCATCTTTTGTTCAAAAACTCTCGCTCGTTTTTCTGCCAAATAGAATTTACTCCAAAACGCTCCGTCAGAAATTCTGGTGATTTGAAATTTGATGAGTCCAATCTATCCGTTTTTTAAAACAAATCGATTGTTTCCAGTATATTATAAACAGTATTGCGTACTTCCTCGTTCTGTTCTCCTTTGACTTGACATAATAGAATATTTGCTTTTAAAAGCCATTCATATTGGCTGTTTTTTAAAAGTTTACCTTTTTCATTAAAAAAACAAATTTCTTTATCTCTCAATTCATCAATAATATCAGGAGAAATTATAATATTTTCTGAACTATCAAAAATGTAATATTTTATAATATTTTCAAAAGAAGCAGTATCTTTTTCGTTCTTATAACCATCATACTTATCATTAAGTAACTTCAGCAATTTATCTTTCAAATAATCATTTTCTTCGTTTGGTACAACACAATAAAAATATGCTGGAAAATCTCTATTTTGTGGGATTAAACCAAAACTGCAGCCTAAATGATTCATAACTCCAGTATCGTTATAAGAAAACTCTGTACAGCCGGCACCACACCACTGAATATCGTTTTTCAATTTATAACCGTATACTTTAAAATGTTCATCAATTTTAGCATCACTTGGTAGAGTATGATTCATTACTTGATCAAATTTAATCTTTAATACATCTAAATTTGTTATATTTGTTTTAGTATTTGCAATTTTTGTTGCATTAGCATAAATGGAATTTCTTTTATTTCTTGTATCTGAAGAAAGTGATTTGCCTACTCCTTTTTCTGAGGCAATCAAATCATGGTAATCTATCAAGGCATATTTTTCTTTAGAAAAATGGTATAAAAAGAAACGATAAGCATATAAAAATATATATTGTTTTTCGGTAGGAATGGGTTTAAAAGTTTCTATTGGCGAAAAAATCTGATTGTCATGTTCTTCACAAAAAAGTGGCATAGTTCCAGCATCATTTATATTGACTTCATAAAATAATTCACTATATGATCTAGGATTTTGTAGATTACTAACAATATTTTTTATATCGGTCGAAAAAACCGAATATCCATTATCAGTTTTTCTTGCAATCTGCTTTTCTAATATATTTCTAGGAAAAGTGTGTGATTTAATCGGTTTTCTATCACAGTTGGAATACAGGCACTCTTTTCCTTTAGAATCGAAAAGTTGCTTGACTCTATTCCTATCGTGGGATTGAAGTTGTTTTCTCTCACTTTCTGAAATATCACGAAGATTATTCCGTTTCATTTGTTTTCGTAACTTCTCTATTTTTAAATGGCAATGTTTGTATTTTTTGCCTGAATTGCATGGACATTTATCGTTTCTACCGATAGACACCTCTCCACCTCCTTTCTATAATGTATATTTATTTTTTTATTGCAGCACACTCCTAAAACACCATCTCCCCACTCTCTTCCAGCGTAAACTTGACATTGTCTTCAATCCACTTACGTCGTGGTTCGACCTTGTCTCCCATGAGGACATTGACGCGGCGTTCGGCGCGAGCCAGATCTTCAATGGTGACACGGATGAGGGTACGGGTTTCTGGATTCATGGTTGTTTCCCAGAGCTGGTCCGCATTCATCTCACCAAGTCCCTTGTAGCGTTGGAGTGTTGCGCCTTTACCAAACTGCTTGCGGAGTTCTTCAAGTTCTCCGTCTGTCCATGCGTAGGCCACTTCTTCTTTCTTGCCTTTACCTTTTGACATCTTGTAAAGAGGCGGGAGGGCGATATAAACATGGCCTGCCTCAACTAGCGGACGCATGTAACGGTAGAAAAATGTCAAGAGCAAGGTCTGGATATGGGCACCGTCTGTATCCGCATCGGTCATGATAATGATCTTGTCATAGTTGGCATCTTCAAGGGAGAAGTCTGCTCCTACACCAGCACCGATGGTATAAATCATGGTATTGATTTCTTCATTTTTTAGGATATCCGCCATCTTGGCTTTGGCTGTATTAATAACCTTACCACGAAGGGGCAAGATTGCCTGAAACTTGCGGTCACGACCTTGTTTGGCAGAACCACCGGCAGAATCCCCCTCGACTAGATAGAGTTCATTCTTAGCAGGATTCTTAGACTGGGCTGGAGTCAATTTCCCAGACAACAAGCCCTTATCTTTTTTATTTTTCTTACCATTCCGGCTCTCATCACGCGCTTTGCGAGCCGCCTCGCGAGCATCACGAGCCTTGATAGCCTTGCGGATGAGATTGGAAGCCAGCTCCCCGTTTTCCATAAAGAAGAAGGTCAACTTATCCGCCACAATTCCATCCACAACTGGACGTGCTAGAGGGCTTCCCAGTTTATCCTTAGTCTGACCTTCAAACTGCAAGTGTTCTTCAGGAACCAAGATAGAAAGAACGGCTGCTAACCCCTCACGATAATCTGATCCTTCAAGGTTTTTATCTTTTTCCTTGAGAAGACCTGTCTTACGCGCGTAGTCATTCATGACCTTAGTAATAGCAGACTTGAGCCCAGTCTCATGTGTTCCACCGTCCTTGGTGCGAACGTTATTGACAAAGGATAGAATGTTATCTGAAAATCCGTCATTATACTGGAGAGCTACTTCCACTTGGAAGCCATTTTCTTCGCCTTCGAAGTAAAGAACTGGCGTCAAGGTTTCCTTGTCTTCGTTCAAATAAGAAACAAAGTCTTGTACCCCATTCTCATAGTGGAATTCAATCGCTTCATCTGTTCGTTTGTCCGTCAGAGATAAGGTCACATTTTTTAAGAGAAAAGCTGATTCATTGAGGCGCTCTGAAATGGTATTGTACTTGAAGTCTGTCGTAGAAAAGATAGTCGAATCAGGCATAAACGTAACCTTGGTACCTGTCTTAGACTTATGCGCTGTACCGATTTTCTTCAAAGTCGTAACAGGTTTGCCACCATTTTCAAAACGTTGCTTGTAAACTGCACCATCACGGGTAATTTCAACTTCCAACCAGCTTGATAGGGCGTTTACAACGGAAGATCCAACCCCGTGGAGACCACCAGAAGTTTTATATCCTCCTTGACCGAATTTTCCTCCGGCGTGAAGAATAGTAAAGATAACCTCAACGGTTGGAATTCCCATAGCGTGCATCCCCGTCGGCATCCCACGACCATGGTCTTGCACAGTCAAACTGCCATCTTTATTGATAGTCACATCAATACGGTCACCAAATCCAGACAAGGCCTCATCGACAGCATTGTCGACGATTTCCCAGACCAGGTGGTGGAGGCCAGCACCATCGGTCGATCCGATATACATCCCTGGACGTTTACGGACCGCATCCAACCCTTCTAGCACCTGAATGGCGTCATCATTATAATTGTTAATATTGATTTCCTTTTTTGACACAAGGAACCTCCTATTCGTTCATCTTTACTATTCTACAGGTTTTCCAAGGATTTTGCAAAATTTTTCTTTCTCCGCTGTGACAATTTCAGAAGAGATTCTCTGCCTTTCTTCTCCATTTCATGATATAATAGGAGTATGATTACAATAGCTTTATTAATCCTAGCCTATCTGCTGGGTTCGATTCCGTCTGGTCTCTGGATTGGACAAGTATTTTTTCAAATCAATCTGCGCGAACATGGTTCTGGTAACACTGGGACAACTAATACCTTCCGCATTTTAGGTAAGAAAGCTGGTATGGCTACCTTTGTAATTGATTTTTTCAAAGGAACCCTAGCAACGCTTCTTCCGATTATGTTTCATCTACAAGGCGTTTCGCCTCTCATCTTTGGACTTTTGGCTGTTATTGGCCATACCTTCCCTATCTTTGCAGGATTTAAGGGAGGCAAGGCTGTCGCAACCAGTGCTGGAGTGGTTTTCGGATTTGCGCCTGTCTTCTGTCTCTACCTAGCAGTTGTTTTCTTTGGAACCCTCTATCTAGGCAGTATGATTTCCCTGTCTAGCGTTACTGCTTCTATCGCAGCCGTTATCGGAGTTCTCCTATTTCCACTATTTGAATTTATCCTGAACAGCTATGATCCTCTCTTCATTTTGATTATCCTAGCACTTGCTAGCTTGATTATCATTCGTCACAAGGATAATATCACACGTATCAAAAATAAAACTGAAAACCTCGTTCCTTGGGGACTAAACTTAACACATCAAAATCCTAAGAAATAAAACGCCAGTTTGAACTGACGTTTTTTTGTATGCTTATTTTGATTTGATATAGTTGATACCATCTGCTTTTGGTGCGACTGCTTTTCCAAAGAAGGCTGCCAAGACAAGAATGGTCAAAACATAAGGTGCGATTTGAAGGTAAACCGCAGGCACTCCTTGTAGGAAAGGTAATTGAGAACCGATAACAGCCAAACTTTGTGAAAGCCCAAAGAAGAGACTAGAAAGCATGGCTCCGATTGGATTCCATTTTCCAAAAATCATCGCAGCAAGGGCAATAAATCCAGGTCCAACAATAGTTGTCACTGAGAAGTTAACTGAGATTGATTGAGCATAAATCGCTCCCCCAATTCCACCTAGGAAACCTGAAATGATAACCCCTAAATATCTCATCTTGTAGACATTTATTCCCAAAGTATCCGCTGCTTGAGGGTGTTCACCGACAGAGCGGAGACGAAGACCAAAGCGGGTCTTGAAGAGGATAAACCAAGCAAAGAATGAGAAGGCAATCGCGATATAACCTAGCAGACTTGTTGACTTGAAGAAGATATCACCAATCACTGGGATATTTGCCAAGACTGGGAAGTCAAAGCGTCCAAAAGTCTGACTTAAGTTATCTGTTTGTCCTTTATTATAAAGAACTTTCACTAAGAAAACAGCCAAGGCAGGCGCCATCAAGTTCAATACTGTACCGCTGACAACATGGTCTGCACGGAAATGAACTGTTGCTGCTGCGTGGATGATAGAAAAGATTCCCCCTACCAATCCTGCTACAAGCAAGGATAACCATGGAGTTGCTGCGCCAAATTGTTCTGCAAATTCAAGGTTAAAGACGACTCCAGAAAAGGCACCCATAACCATAATTCCTTCAAGGCCGACGTTTACCACACCACCACGTTCAGAGAAAACGCCACCGATACTTGTAAAGATGAGGGGGGCTGAGTAAATCAGCATAGAAGACACCAAGAGGGTGAGCAAGGTTGTAATAGACATCTTTACTTACCTCCTTTAACTTGTTTTTTCGGTTTGACAAAGCGTTCGATAAGGTAATGAACACTGACAAAGAAGATAATAGACGCTGTTACAATGCTGACAAGCTCAGATGGTACCTGCGCCGCATTCATACCAGGGGCTCCAACTTGGAGAACACCAAATAGGAAGGCTGCAAAGAGAATACCAATTGGTGAATTTGCTGCAAGCAGGCTAACTGCCATCCCGTTAAATCCGACAGCCAATGACGCACCTTGAACATAGACGTTCTGGAAGGTTCCCAGACCTTCAACAGCTCCTCCAAGACCAGCCAAGGCACCTGAGATAATCATTGAGAGGATAATGGTACGTTTTGCAGAAATACCAGCGTATTCTGATGCGTGAGGATTAAGACCAACCGCACGAATTTCAAAACCAAGGGTTGTTTTCTTGAGCATGAACCAAATGACTGCGACGGCAATGAGAGCAAAGAAAATACCGATATTCATCCGCGAATTACCAGTCAACTCAGCCAACCAAGGTGTCTGGTAGGTTGCATTAGCCCCAACACGAATCGTCGAATCTGTACTTTGCATGAAGTCTTTAGGAAAGGCATGGATAAAGGCATTCCCTACATACAAGACAATGTAGTTCATCATGATGGTTACGATAACCTCTGATGTCCCTAGATAAGCTCTAAGAATACCCGGAATCGCGCCGACAATTCCACCAGCAATCAAGGCAATCACGATAGTTGCTAGAATCATCAAGGGACGTGGCATATCTGGATGCGACAAGGCAAACCAACCACTGAGAATCCAACCTGCCAAAGCCTGACCAGGAAGTCCGACGTTAAAGAAACCAGCACGACTGGCAACGGCAAAACCAAGACCAATCAAGACCAAAGGCCCCATTGCACGGAAGATTTCCCCAATCCCACGCAGACTACCAAAGGCTGTATAGAACAATTCTTCATAGCCCCAAATAGCATCATAACCAAAGATCCACATGACAATGGCTCCGAGTAAAATTCCTAGAAAGACAGAAATCAAGGGAACCGAAATTTGTTGTAATTTTTTAGACATCACTCTTCTCCTTTCCCAAGTTTCCACCAGCCATCAAGACACCAAGTTCTTGTTTATTGGTTGTTTCTGGTGACACAATACCTTGAATCTTACCATCGTGAATAACGGCAATACGGTCTGAGACGTTTAAAATCTCATCTAGTTCAAAGCTGACAACAAGGACAGCCTTCCCATTATCACGCTCTTCAATCAAGCGTTTGTGGATATATTCAATGGCACCGACATCCAACCCACGAGTTGGCTGGCTGACGATAAGGAGATCAGGATCTCGATCAATTTCACGAGCAATAATTGCTTTTTGTTGATTTCCTCCTGAGAGTGCAGCTGCAGGAACAAATTCGCTTGCAGCACGAACATCAAATTCTTCCATTAGCTTTTTAGCATAAGAAGTAATATTTGAATAGTTCAAAATTCCATTTTTACTATGTGGTTCTTTATAGTAGGTTTGAAGGGCAATATTTTCAGAAATCATCATTTCCAAAATCAAGCCATCACGGTGACGGTCTTCTGGAACGTGCCCAACACTCAACTCTGTAATCTGACGTGGGTGCAAGCCTACAATTGAATCTCCTTTTAGCTCAATGCTACCAGATTCAACCTTGCGAAGACCTGTGATTGCTTGAATGAGTTCAGACTGACCATTTCCATCAATCCCCGCAATCCCAACAATCTCTCCAGCACGAACATCCAAGGATAGATTTTTGACAGCAGGGACACCACGGTTTTCATTAACCACCAAATCTTTGATTGACAAGACCACTTCTTTTGGTTGAGAGGCTTGTTTCTCTGTTTTAAAGGAAACAGAACGTCCTACCATCATTTCTGCCAAATCAGCATTGGTAGCTCCTGCAATTTCGACAGTTTCAATTGATTTCCCACGACGGATAACTGTAACGCGGTCAGAAACTGCGCGAATCTCGTCCAACTTGTGAGTAATCAAGATAATTGATTTTCCTTCTTTGACAAGATTTTTCATAATAGCCATCAACTCATCAATTTCTGATGGAGTCAAAACAGCCGTTGGTTCGTCAAAAATAAGAATATCAGCTCCCCGATAAAGGGTTTTTAAAATTTCTACACGTTGTTGGGCTCCAACCGAGATGTCTGCCACCTTGGCAGAAGGGTCCACAGCTAAGCCATAACGTTCAGAAAGAGCCTTAATTTCTTTGCTAGCTCCAGCGATATCTAGCACACCATTTTTAGTCAATTCACTTCCTAAAATAATGTTTTCAGCCACCGTGAAAGCCTCTACCAACATAAAGTGCTGGTGAACCATTCCGATTCCCAAGCCAGCTGCTTTAGATGGGGAGTCAAGGTTGACAACTTGACCGTTGACCGCGATTTCACCACTAGTTGGTTCAAGAAGGCCTGCTAACATGTTCATGAGCGTGGACTTACCAGCCCCATTTTCTCCTAAAAGTGCATGAATTTCACCTTTTCGTAGGTGCAGGTTGATTTTGTCGTTAGCAACAAATTCACCAAACACCTTGGTAATATCACGCATCTCAATGACATTTTCGTGTGCCATGTGCTCTTCCTTTCAGAGTCTTATTTTATTTCAATAAAACTTGCTAGTTTGTCTAGTAGCAAGCTTTACTGAGACAAAATGACTTTGTCTCAACTCTTAAAAAGCGGCCGATGGCCGCTTCCTAAGAAATAACTTCCATCCATTATTTTGCAGGAACTTTTACGCTTCCATCAAGGATTTTAGCTTTTGCATCTTCAACAGCTTTTTTACCTTCTTCTGAAAGGTTTGTTACTGCCAAGTCAACCCCTTTATCTTTCAATGAGTAAACGATAACTTGTCCACCAGGGAATTCACCTTTTTCTGTTTTGTTGGCAATATCTTTTACAGTTGTACCAACTTGTTTCAATGTAGATACAAGAACGAAGTTAGATTCTTTACCATCTTTAGAAGTGTATTTACCTTCTGCTGCTTGGTCACGGTCTACACCGATAACCCAAACTTTTTCGTTTTCATTTTTGTTTTCGTTCAATGATTTTGCTTCAGCAAAGACACCAGCACCAGTACCACCAGCTGCTTGGTAGACAACGTCTGCACCGGCAGCGTATTGAGCTGCTGCAATTGTTTTACCTTTGGCAGCATCACCAAATGAACCAGCATAGTCAACTTGAACTTTGATAGATGGGTCTACTGATTCAACACCAGCTTTGAATCCAGCTGCAAAACGTGAAATAACTTCAGATTCGATACCACCTACAAAACCAACTTGTTTTGTTTTCGTAGTTTTTGCTGCTGCAACACCAGCAAGGTAAGCTGCTTCGTTATCCGCAAATCTTACGCTCGCAACATTATTTTGACCTTCAATCACATCATCAATCAAGACATAGTTCAAGTCAGAGTGGTCTTTTGCTGCTTCCTCAACTGCATTGTGAAGGGCAAAACCAACACCGAAGATCAGGTTGTAACTTCCAGCCGCTTGTTGCAAGTTGTTAGCATAGTCTGCTTCGCTTGTTGATTGGAAGTAAGTGTAACCTTTATCTTTAGAAAGATTGTGTTCTTTACCCCAGTCTTGCAAACCTTCCCAAGCTGATTGGTTAAATGATTTATCATCAACACCACCAGTATCTGTTACGATTGCTGCTTTGGTCTTCATTTCTGATGAAGATGAAGCTGCGTTACGAGAAGAGCGGTTACCACATGCAGCAAGTCCAACTGCTGCTACTGCAACTAGACCAAGGCCTAGCCATTGTTTCTTGTTCATTACTGAACCTCCTAAATAAGATGTGCAACGATGTTGCAAGTATGGATTGGTTGGCCACAAGGACCGTGTCACTCAGAGAGCGACTCAGACTAGTTTAAGTCTGTAAAAGAGTATGGAAGTAATTCCCCGACCGTCATCTCGACCGTCGATTTATCTTTTGCGACCAAGGTCACTTTTAGATCTTGTTCAAAAAATTCAGCCATCACTTGGCGACAAGCACCACATGGCGAGATTGGTTTTTCTGTTTGTCCATAGACAATCAATTCTGAAAATTCTCTTTGGCCTTCAGAAACTGCTTTAAAAATCGCTGTACGTTCTCCACAGTTAGTCAAAGAATAACTAGCATTCTCGATATTGACACCTGTATAAATGTTCCCATCTTTCGCCACTAAAACAGCTCCGACTGGAAAGTGAGAATAGGGCACATAGGCTTTCTTGCTGGTTTCAATTGCTAGTTCAATCAACTCAGTAGTCGCCATCAGCCAATTCTCCTTTTACAATGGCTACCCCAGCTGACGTTCCGATACGAGTCGCACCTGCTTCCACAAAGGCAAGAGCATCTGCACAAGAACGAGCTCCGCCAGCAGCCTTGACTCCCATATCAGGTCCAACTGTTTCACGCATTAACGTGACATCTGCTACCGTAGCACCACCAGTTGAAAAGCCAGTAGATGTTTTAACAAAATCAGCTCCAGCTTTTTGAGCTAATTGGCAAGCAACAACTTTTTCTGGGTCTGTCAGCAGGCAAGCTTCAATAATGACTTTCACTAACTTGTCACCACTTGCTTCTACAACAGCACGAATGTCCGATTCAACCAAATCAAGATTACCTGATTTGAGAGCTCCAACATTGATCACCATATCAATCTCATCTGCACCATTTTGGATAACTTCTTTTGTTTCAAATGCTTTCACAGCTGAAGTTGTTGCTCCCAAAGGGAAACCTACTACTGTACAGACCTTGACATCAGAGCCTTCAAGACCTTTTTTAGCATGTTCAACCCAGGCCGGATTAACGCAAACACTAGCAAAATCATACTCTCTAGCCTCAGACAACAAACAATCAATTTGATTTTCTGTCGCATCTTGTTTTAAAAGCGTATGATCGATATATTTATTTAATTTCATATTCGGATTCTCCTGCGGTTTATGAGATAATTTCTATAATTTCTCGTAAACTTTGCACCCTATCATTTATTTTAACATATTTTTGAAAATCTGTAACTAGCTGAGGAGAAATTTTTCCATTTGTATATACTTTTGCAACAATTTCTCCCTTTTGAACGAAATCTCCAACTTTCTTTTCAAAAACAATTCCTGTTTCATAGTCCAAGGCATCAGATTTGACTGCACGACCAGCACCCAGTCTCATGGCATAAAGCCCAAATTCCATTGCTGGGAGAGCTGAAATGACACCCGTTTCCTGAGCAGGGATTTCCACCACATGGGCCACATTTACAGGACGATAGAGGTCTTCCAAGTCTCCACCTTGGGCTTGGACCATTTCCTCAAACTTAGCCAGTGCCTTGCCATTCTCAAGATGTTGGCGAACTTCTTCAACTGTCTTGTTAACATTTGCCAGGCCAAGCATAATTTGAGCCAATTCGCATATAAAATGGGTAATATCCTGACGTCCTTGACCTTGTAAAATCTCCAGTGCTTCAAGAATTTCTAGACGATTTCCAATCGCTCGTCCCAAGGGCTGACTCATATCCGTAATCACTGCTACCGTCTTCCGACCAACAGCCTTACCAAGATCCACCATGGTTTGAGCCAATTCACGCGCCTCATCAACCGTCTTCATGAAGGCACCCTCACCGACAGTCACGTCTAGCAAAATAGCATCCGCCCCTGCCGCAATTTTCTTGCTCATCACCGAACTCGCAATCAAAGGAATAGTGTCGACAGTTGCAGTCACATCACGGAGGGCGTAGAGAAGCTTGTCAGCTTTAACCAGTTGGTCTGATTGCCCAATGACAGATACTCCAATATCCTGCACCTGACGAATGAAATCCTCTTGACTACGTTCTACTTGATAGCCCTTGATAGACTCCAATTTATCAATTGTTCCACCAGTATGGCCGAGACCACGACCACTCATTTTTGCCACAGGCACACCAAAGCTAGCAACAAGAGGAGCCAAAATCAAGGTCACCTTATCACCAACACCCCCAGTAGAATGTTTGTCAACCTTAACCCCATCAATAGCTGATAAATCAAACTCTTGACCTGTCTGAACCATTTTCATAGTTAGGTCAGAGATTTCTCGAGTCGTCATTCCTTTGAAATAAACAGCCATAGCAAAAGCAGACATCTGATAATCAGGAACAGTTCCTGACACATAGCCTTCAACTAGCCATTCAATTTCACTCGAAGTCAGTTCTTGACCATCTCGTTTCTTTTGGATTAAATCAACTGCTCTCATTCTTTCACACTTCTAAGGATATAGTATCCCTTATCTTTTTTGAAGATTTCGCAATTGCCAAACACCTCTTCCATCTTGGACTTAGCACTTGGGGCCCCTTGTTTTTTCTGGATAACGATTGTTAAATCTCCACCAGTTTCCAAAAAATCTTTACTTTTCTCAATAATTTCATGAACCACTTGCTTGCCCGCACGGATAGGAGGATTGGAAATGACATGGTCAAATTTGCCTTCCACTTGTTCATAGATATTGGACTGGAAAATCGTCGCTGCTACTTTATTTCGTTCAGCATTTTGTCGCGCCAAATCCAAGGCACGATTATTGATATCTACCATGGTCGCCTGAACTCCATAAGCCTTAGCTAAAGACAAGCCCAAAGGTCCGTAACCACAGCCTACATCAAGGACAGTTTCTCCTTGGTTGACCTCAAGACACTTGAGCAAGAGTTGACTTCCAAAGTCAACCATTTTCTTGCTAAAAACACCTGCATCCGTCAAAAAGGTCATTTTTTCTCCCAACAAGTCCACTCTCAACTCATGAATGTCGTGAGCAGCGTCAGGATTTTCTGCATAATACATTTTACTCATGAAACTATTTTACCATAAATTGACTTAAATTGTAAATCGTTTACAAATTGATAATAAAACGAAAAAGACTGAAGAAAACTAGTCAAGAAGACTTTTCTTCAATCTCTTTAAACACTTATAAATAATAAGCCATTTAGAACTAGAAATATCATAATTAGGATATAACAAAAAGTTTATCATCTACAATCGGACGCATTCTTATTACTATTGCTTAACCTTCAAATACTTAATCATCAACAGGATTCCCAACAAGATGTTTAGATAAAAGCCTAACTGATAAGTTTGTGTCAGAATTTCCAAACTTGTCCAAAGCCGTACCAAATCTTCTAGCGACATACGGAAGAAATAACCCTCTGTAGCAATCCATAGAACTAAGAAGACATAACTACCAGCAGCAAGCCATTTCGTCCACCGTTTTTTTAGGAAGAAAGCAATCAAGAGCGAACAGATAAAGATAGCTGTTACAATGGCATGTTCCATCAAAAAAGTAAAACCGTAATAGATTTCCACAAAGCGTCTACCATTATCCGCATTCGCCCCTTTTATAAAAGGTAGTGCAAAACTTAAAATAAAACAGAGTTCCAATATGTAACGTTTTAAGATTTTCATAGTACACCTCCTATAAGTTGTGAACTAAAAAGCCCCCTCTATAAGCTTATAAATCAGTAGAAACTATCTCCTACTTCATCAATAAATTGGTCAACCTCTATCTACCTCTATTATACGATATTGGCTTACTATCATCAAGAAACCGCTTTATTTTTTTAGCTTTTTATGGTATGATAAACAAAATATCTAGGGGAAAACAAATGACCA
>CAURTW010000037.1:0-14010 GCA_963527705.1 uncultured Streptococcus sp. | reverse complement strand
AGAGCAATAAGGCTTGAACAAAGTGAAAGCCAGCGTCTTTAGGCGCTGGCTGGTAGTTTGGGCTTATAGCCCTGGGACAAACCACCCGTTTGACGGGTAGTCATGATTTAAACTAGAGTTTTTATGAAGAGTTAAGATATCTGAATTGGATTCGAAACTATAATTTACTATAGAAAATGAAAGTGATGAAAAGAAAGAAAAAAGAAAGCCAGTAAAACATGCATTACTTTCTTGAAGTTTTTTATAGCCTCGAAATACAACATATTAATAATAAACTATATATAATATAACATATCTCTTGATTTCACTCAAAAAAAGGTTTATAATGTACATAAATATGATTCTCAAAAAGAGGTACACAAGATGAACAAAAAGAAAATGATTTTAACCAGTTTGGCTAGTGTGGCTGTTTTAGGTGCTACATTTGTTGCATCTCAACCGTCAGTCGTGAAAGCTGATGATAAACCAACAGCTACTCAACCTACTGGAGAAACTAAGCCTACACCTGCAGCTGAAACTCCAAAAACTGAAGTAGAAAAAGCTAAAGAAGCTGAAAAAGAAGCTAATGCTAAAGTTGATGCAGCGCAAGAAAAAGTAGATACAACAACTACTACAGCAACTGATGCAGCTACTAAACTTGAAATAGAGAAAAAAGAAGCTGCTGACGCTGAAACTGCAAAAGTCGAAGCTGAAAAAGCTAAAAAGACTGCTGATGACGAATTAGCTGATGCTAAATCTAAAGCAGCTGAAGCTGACGCTAAAGCAAAAGAAGAGGCAGCAAAAGAAGAAGCTGCCGCAAAAGAAGAAGCTGAAGCTAAAGAAGGTTTAACTGAAGCTTTGAAACAAATACCTGATAATGAATTGCTTGACAAAAAAGCAAAAGAAGAATTATTAAAGGCTGTTGAGTCTGGTGAATTAAATGCTTCTGATATTCTTGCTGAGTTAGAAGATGATGCTGAAAAAGCACAAGATACTAATCCAACAATTACAACAGAAACCCCTGTATCTAAGGACAAGCTTCCTGAAGAGGTGCAAGCGGGAATTGAAGAAGGTGAAGCAGCGGATGCTGCTCGTCCTGAGTCAGAAAAATTGCAAGACAAAGCTGATGATTTAACTGAAACAATTGAAAACTTAACGGATGATGCTGAGCAATTAAAAGCTGATGCTGAAAAGAAAGCTGATACACTAAAAAAACAGGAAGATACTTTAAAAGAAGCAAAAGAAGCTCTTAAATCCGCTAAAGATAACGGATTTGGTGAAGATATCACAGCACCACTAGAAAAAGCTGTAACTGCGATTGAAAAAGAACGTGATACTGCTAAATCTGAATCTGACGAAGCTGATGAAAAAGTTCAAGATGCTACAGCTGAAATTCAAGATTTAACTGAAAAACGTGATAATCTTCTTGAAGAAGTAAAAAAAGCAGAAGCAAAAGAAGCTGCAGGACCAGCTAAACCAGCTGAAGAAACTCCAGAGGAAGAAGCTGAACCAACCGAAGCTGAAAAAGCTACTAAAGCTAAAGCAGAGGCTGATGCTAAAGTTGCTGAATTAGAGAAGAAAGTTGCTGAAGAAGCTAAAAAAGTAGAAGAAGCTACAGCTAAAGCTAAAAAAGAAGCTGTTGATGTAACTGCTGCTGAGACTGCAAAAGCAGAAGCAGACAAAGCTAAAGCTGACGCAGAAGCTGAATTAGCTAAGGCTAAAGAAGAAGCAGCTAAAGCAAAAGCTAAAGTTGAAGAAGAAGTTAAAAAAGAAGAAGACGCTAAAAAAGAAGAAGCAGATAACTTAGAAGCTTTGAAAGGTGCTTTAGAGCAACTTGAAAAAAAAGCTGAAGATAAAGTCAACAAGGATGCTAGCATCAAGCCAGAAGATAAAGCGAAAGCTATCGAAGAAGCAAAAGCTGAAATCGGTAAAGAAACTTTACTAAAAGCGATTGAAGATGGAGTTCTTACAGCTACTCAAGCTATAGATGAATTCCTCAACGATGCCAATACAAAAGATAAAGCTCCTGAAGCTTATAAAACTAAAGAATTAACTGCTGACGAAACTAAAAAAATTGATGAAGCAGCTAAAAAAGAAGCTTCTAAACCAATTGTAAAAAAACTTATAGACATTGCTGATGATTTAGCTGAAAAAATTGAAAAATTAACTAAAGAAGCTGAGGAAGATAAAGCTGACGTTGCTGAAAAAGCTAAGGTAGTAGAAGAGAAAAATGCTACATTAGAGAAACAAAAAGAAACTTTAGAAAAAGCTAAAACTGCTCTTGAAACTGCTAAGAAAAACAATGCGGATCAAGCTATCCAAGATGGATTGCAAGATGCTGTAACTAAACTAGAAGTTTCAGTTGCTTCTGCTAAAGCAGCAGCTGATGAAGCTAAGGCCAATTTCGACGAAGTGAACGAAGCAGTTCAAGAGAATGACGATGCAATTGCCAAACTAACTGAGAATTACAACGCAACTTTAGGTTACATCGAAAACTTAAAAGAAGTTCCTAAGGGTGAAGAATCGAAAGACTTCAGTGGTGGTGTAAATCCTAGTGATGCACCTTCTGACGATGCTAAACAACCTGACGAAGTTCCAAGTGCTCCTAACGCTCCAGAATTCAACGGTGGTGTGAATCCGAGTGACTCTCCTGCTGGGGATAATGGCTCTGATTTCAATGGTGGGGTAAATGATGCAACACCTCCTACTGTAGCTGATGCTCCTGAATATAGTGGAGGAGTTAATGCGGCTGATGCTCCTGTAGCTGAGGCAGCCCCTGAATTCACTGGAACTCTTGCAACTAATACACCTGTGAATGAAAATGGAGAAGCATTATTGCCTCCTGTAGCTGAGGTAGCTCCAGAATTCACTGGAACTCTTGCAACTAATACACCTGTGAATGAAAACGGAGAAGCATTATTACCTCCTGTAGCTGAGGTAGCTCCAGAATATACAGGAGGCGTTAATAGTGTAGAAGCAGCAATTAACGAAGTCCCAGAATATACTCTTACAACAGCAGGTACTAACAAGGATAATACTTATCAAGCACCAGCAGCAAAAGCAGAAGATAAAAAAGAACTTCCAAATACTGGTGGTAAAGATAATGTTGCAGTTGCATCATTGGGATTCCTTGGATTGTTCCTCGGTGCCCTTCCATTTGTGAAACGTAAGAACTAATTTATTTTCGTAGCTTGAAAGAGAGGGAATAACTTCCTTCTCTTTTTTAGTTTATCTTAGTTTCTCTCAGGGAACTCTTCTCAATGGTATTTTTTGGTGCTTTCCTTTATAATGGGTGTATGGATAAGAAAAAATTATTATTGATTGATGGGTCTTCTGTTGCTTTTCGGGCGTTTTTTGCGCTCTATCAGCAGTTGGATCGTTTTAAGAATGCGGCTGGCTTGCATACCAATGCGATTTATGGTTTCCAGTTGATGTTGAGCCATTTGTTGGAGCGGGTTGAGCCGAGTCATATTTTGGTGGCTTTTGATGCGGGAAAGACGACCTTCCGTACAGAGATGTATGCGGACTATAAGGGTGGTCGGGCTAAGACTCCTGATGAGTTTCGTGAGCAATTTCCTTTCATTCGTGAGTTGCTGGATCATATGGGGATTCGTCATTATGAGTTGGCTCAGTATGAGGCGGATGACATCATTGGGACATTGGATAAACTAGCAGAGCAGGATGGTTTTGATATTACCATTGTCAGTGGGGACAAGGATTTGATTCAGCTGACGGATGAGCATACGGTGGTTGAGATTTCCAAAAAAGGTGTGGCTGAGTTTGAGGCCTTTACGCCAGACTATCTCATGGAAAAGATGGGCATTACACCGACTCAGTTTATTGATCTCAAGGCGCTCATGGGTGATAAGTCGGATAATATCCCTGGAGTAACCAAAATCGGTGAAAAGACGGGTATCAAGCTCTTGCTGGAGCATGGCTCACTCGAGGGAATTTATGAAAATATCGATGGGATGAAGGCTTCTAAGATGAAGGAAAATCTTATCAATGATAAGGAACAGGCCTTTTTGTCAAAAACACTGGCGACCATTGATACCAAGGCACCGATTGAGATTGGTTTGGAGGATTTGGTCTATAGTGGTCCAGATGTGGAAAATCTTGGGAAATTCTATGATGAGATGGGCTTCAAACAGCTCAAGCAGGCTTTAAATGTGTCGTCAGCTGATGTGGCTGAGAGTTTGGACTTTACTATTGTTGACCAAGTCAGTCAGGATATACTGAGCGAAGAGTCTATCTTTCATTTTGAGCTTTTTGGTGAGAATTACCATACGGATGATTTGGTTGGATTTTGCTGGTCTTGTGGAGATAAGCTCTATGCCACAGACAAGCTTGAGCTTTTGCAAGAGCCGATTTTCAAGGACTTCTTAGAAAAAACACCTCTGAGAGTTTATGACTTTAAGAAGGCTAAAGTTCTCTTGAATCGTTTTGGTGTGAATTTGCAGGCGCCTGCTTTTGATAGCCGTTTGGCTAAATACCTCCTTTCGACTGTGGAGGACAATGAAATTGCGACTATTGCTAGTCTTTATGGTCAGACTTACTTGGTTGATGATGAGACTTTCTATGGTAAGGGTGTCAAGAAGACCATTCCTGAACGTGAGAAATTCTTGGAGCATTTAGCTCGTAAGCTTGCTGTTTTGGTCGAAACAGAACCTGTTTTACTTGAAAAACTCAGCGAAAATGGGCAATTAGAGCTTCTTTATGATATGGAGCAACCTCTGGCTTTTGTTCTTGCCAAGATGGAAATTGCTGGGATTACGGTCAAGAAAGAGACCTTGCTTAAGATGCAGGCTGAAAATGAGCTTGTCATTGAAAAACTGACTCAGGAGATTTATGAACTGGCTGGTGAGGAGTTTAATATCAACTCGCCTAAGCAGTTGGGCGTGCTTCTCTTTGAAAAATTGGGGCTACCTCTAGAATACACTAAGAAAACCAAGACAGGTTATTCTACAGCCGTGGATGTCTTGGAGCGCCTGGCTCCTATTGCTCCGATTGTTAAGAAAATTCTCGATTACCGTCAGATTGCCAAGATTCAGTCTACTTATGTGATTGGCTTGCAGGACTGGATTTTAGCTGATGGAAAGATTCACACGCGTTATGTGCAGGATTTGACCCAGACTGGGCGTCTGTCTAGTGTGGATCCAAACTTGCAAAACATTCCTGTGCGTTTGGAGCAGGGCCGTCTCATTCGTAAGGCTTTTGTACCAGAGTGGGAGGATAGTGTCCTTCTCAGCTCGGACTATTCACAGATTGAATTGCGCGTTTTGGCGCATATCTCTAAGGATGAGCACTTGATTAAGGCTTTCCAAGAGGGTGCGGATATCCATACCTCAACAGCCATGCGTGTCTTTGGCATTGAACGTCCTGAGGATGTGACTTCAAACGACCGTCGCAATGCCAAGGCTGTCAACTTTGGAGTGGTTTACGGGATTTCAGACTTTGGTTTGTCTAATAATCTCGGCATTAGCCGTAAGGAGGCCAAATCCTACATCGATACCTACTTTGAACGCTTCCCAGGTATTAAAAACTACATGGATGAAGTGGTGCGTGAGGCGCGTGATAAGGGCTATGTAGAGACACTTTTCAAGCGTCGTCGTGAGTTGCCAGATATCAATTCGCGTAACTTCAATATTCGTGGTTTTGCGGAGCGGACAGCTATCAACTCTCCTATTCAGGGTTCGGCAGCAGATATTCTCAAGATTGCCATGATTCAGCTGGATAAAGCCTTGGTTGCAGGTGGTTATCAGACTAAGATGCTGTTACAAGTGCACGATGAAATCGTACTTGAAGTTCCTAAATCTGAATTGGCAGAGATGAAAAAATTGGTCAAACAAACCATGGAAGAAGCCATTCAACTCAGTGTTCCCCTTATCGCAGATGAAAATGAAGGGGTAACCTGGTACGAGGCTAAATAAAAAAGTTATGTAGAGTTTGAAGCACTTGTTTTCAAACTCTTTTTCATGTTTTTCTGTAAGCAGTTTCCTTGACATTTTTTTTGTTTTGCGCTATCATATGTCCATATAATATATGGGAGTCTGTGTACAGTCTGAGAGGAAGTGTTAAACTTCGACCGCACCTGATCTGGGTAATGCCAGCGTAGGGAACGATACTTAGCCGAATTCTGCACCTTTTCCATATATGGAAGGGGTTTTCTTTTTGTCAAAAGGAAACCTGAGAAAAGGAGGTTTTTATGAAAGCAAGCATTGCCTTGCAAGTCTTGCCCCTATCACAGGTGATTGATCGAATTGCTATTATCGATCAGGTTATTGCTTATCTGCAGGCGCAGTCCGTGACCATGGTGGTGACACCTTTTGAAACGGTCTTGGAAGGGGAGTTTGATGAGCTTATGCGCATTCTCAAAGAAGCGCTTGAAGTGGCAGGGCAGGAGGGAGATAATGTCTTTGCCAATGTCAAAATAAATGTAGGAGAAATTTTAAGTATTGATGAGAAACTTGAAAAGTATACTGAGACGACACATTAGTCTATTGGGTTTTCTCGGAGTCTTGTCGGTCTGGCAGTTAGCAGGAATATTCAAACTTTTACCCAAGTTTATCCTGCCAACTCCTCTTGAGATTCTCCAGTCCTTTGTTCGTGACAGAGAATTTCTCTGGCACCATAGTTGGGCGACCTTGAGAGTGGCTTTGCTGGGGCTGGTTTTAGGAGTCTTGATTGCTTGCCTCATGGCGGTGCTTATGGACAGTCTGACTTGGCTTAATGACTTGATTTACCCTATGATGGTGGTTGTTCAGACCATTCCGACCATTGCTATAGCTCCTATCTTGGTCTTGTGGCTAGGCTATGGAATTTTGCCCAAGATTGTCTTGATTATCCTGACGACAACCTTCCCTATCATCGTCAGTATTTTAGATGGATTTAGGCACTGTGACAAGGATATGCTGACCTTGTTTAGTCTGATGCGGGCAAATCCTTGGCAAATCCTGTGGCATTTTAAAATCCCGGTCAGTCTGCCTTACTTTTATGCAGGTCTGAGGGTTAGTGTCTCCTACGCCTTTATCACAACAGTGGTATCTGAGTGGTTGGGAGGTTTTGAAGGACTAGGTGTCTACATGATTCAGTCCAAGAAACTGTTTCAGTATGATACCATGTTTGCCATTATTATTCTGGTGTCGATTATCAGCCTTTTGGGTATGAAATTGGTCGATATTAGTGAAAAATATGTGATTAAATGGAAACGTTCGTAGAATAAGAATGTTTCAAAAAAGAAAAGAGGAAATCAAATGAAGAAAACATGGAAAGTGTTTTTAACGCTTGTAACAGCTTTTGTGGCTGTCGTGCTGGTGGCTTGTGGCCAAGGAACTGCTTCTAAGGACAGTAAGGAAGCGGAACTCAAAAAGATTGACTTTATCCTAGACTGGACACCAAACACCAACCACACCGGACTTTATGTGGCCAAGGAAAAAGGATATTTCAAAGAAGCTGGAGTGGATGTTGACTTGAAATTGCCACCTGAAGAAAGCTCGTCTGACTTGGTGATCAATGGCAAAGCGCCATTTGCTATCTATTTCCAAGACTACATGGCTAAGAAATTGGAAAAAGGGGCAGGAATCACTGCCGTTGCCGCTATCGTTGAACATAATACATCAGGAATCATCTCACGTAAATCTGACAATGTCAACAGTCCAAAAGACTTGGTTGGTAAGAAATACGGTACTTGGAATGACCCAACGGAACTAGCTATGTTGAAAACCTTGGTGGAATCTCAAGGTGGAGACTTTGAGAAGGTTGAAAAAGTACCAAACAACGACTCAAACTCCATCACACCGATTGCCAATGGCGTTTTTGACACTGCTTGGATCTACTACGGTTGGGATGGTATCCTTGCCAAATCTCAAGGTGTAGACGCTAACTTCATGTACTTGAAAGACTACGTCAAGGAGTTTGACTACTACTCACCAGTTATCATGGCAAACAACGACTATCTAAAAGACAACAAGGAAGAAGCTCGCAAAGTCATCCAAGCCATCAAAAAAGGCTACCAATATGCCATGGAGCATCCAGAAGAAGCTGCAGATATCCTCATCAAGAATGCACCTGAACTCAAGGAAAAACGTGACTTTGTCATCGAATCTCAAAAATACTTGTCAAAAGAATACGCAAGCGACAAGGAAAAATGGGGTCAATTTGATGCTGCTCGCTGGAATGCCTTCTACAAATGGGATAAAGAAAATGGTATCCTTAAAGAAGACTTGACAGACAAAGGCTTCACCAACGAATTTGTGAAATAATGACAGAAATTAGACTAGAACACGTCAGTTATGCCTATGGTCAGGAGAGGATTTTAGAGGATATCAATCTGAAAGTCACTTCAGGTGAAGTGGTTTCTATCCTAGGTCCAAGTGGTGTTGGTAAAACTACGCTTTTCAACTTAATTGCTGGGATTTTAGAAGTTCAGTCAGGGCGAATTGTACTTGATGGTGAAGAAAATCCCAAGGGGCGCGTGAGTTATATGTTGCAAAAGGATCTGCTCTTGGAGCACAAGACGGTGCTTGGTAATATCATTCTGCCCCTCTTGATTCAAAAAGTGGATAAGGCAGAAGCTATTGCCCGAGCAGATGACATTCTTGCGACCTTTCAGTTGACAGCTGTACGAGACAAGTATCCCCATGAACTTAGTGGGGGGATGCGTCAGCGTGTAGCCTTGCTCAGAACCTACCTTTTCGGGCACAAGCTCTTTCTCTTAGACGAGGCCTTTAGCGCCTTGGATGAGATGACCAAGATGGAACTCCACGCTTGGTACCTTGAGATTCACAAGCAGTTGCAACTGACAACATTGATTATTACTCATAGTATTGAGGAGGCCCTTAGTCTCAGCGACCGCATTTATATCTTGAAAAATCGCCCTGGGCAGATTGTTTCAGAAATTAAACTAGATTGGTCTGGAGATGAGGACAAGGAAGTCCAAAAGATTGCCTACAAACGTCAAATCTTGGCAGAATTAGGCTTAGATAAGTAGAAAAATAGGGAGTTGGTGAAGATTATCCTTTACTAGCGCCCTTTTTCTTTTAAAAATGAGAAAATTTCGGTATAATAGTCAATTATACCGAAATCATTCTATAATCGTTGATACATAAGGGTTTTATGTATCGCTTTTTTTATTTTGTGGACTTTTTTAAGAACTTTTTATTTTTTCGAGGGCAGTTTCAAAGAATGAGACTGCTCTTTTTTGGTTCTCTTTTGATAAATGGCTGTAAGTGTCCATAGTTACAGATATTTTTGCATGGCCAAGCCGTGTCTGTATTTCCTTATATGGCAAGCCAGCATTAAGCAATATACTAGCGTGAGTGTGTCGGAAAGCATGAAAGCCTAAATCAGTACAGTTAGCGTTTTTTAAGTGCTTATGTAGGCGATAATCAACCTTTCGAGTATTGATATAGTTGTCAAAGCTATCAGAGAATACTTTCTCATAGGTTAAGCCAATGTTTCTACCATTTTCTGCTTGTCTTGCTCGGTAGAGACGAAGCATGAGCACTGTTTTATGATCGATATCTAAAACTCTATGGCTTGATTTTGTCTTAGGACTGTTTACCTGGTTTAAAATGTTGAGTGTTTTGTTAATATCGATTGTTCCGTTCTGCAGGTTAATGTCAGACCATTCCAAGGCCAGACATTCACGGATGCGCAGTCCAGTAGCTAGGAGCGTCTTATAAAGCACAGTATCATAAAAATTGATAAAGGTATTTTCTAGGTTATCGAGATAGGAGAGGAAGTTTTTAAGCTCCTGATCTTGAAAGTATTTAATTTCTTGTTTATCTCTGGTTATCTTTCTAGGAATGACAATATCACGAGCAGGGTTATTGTCTAATGCTTGAATAGAAACTCCATACTGTAGAATACGTTTATTTAAGGCATGAAGGTGATTGTATTCTTTATACCCCGTTCCGTCCTGATTGTACTGATCCGCCCATTTATTTACCTGAGTTTGGATAATGACAGGTGTAAGTTTATCTAGTTTGTAAGTACCAAATGAGGGCAAGAGGTAATTATTTAAGCAACCTTTTATCTTTATCTGCGTATTAGTCTTTATGGTATGCTGGTAGGTTTGCCAAAACAAGTCCACAAGTTCGCTATAGCTTGTTATATGTGAGCGTTGTTTCCGTGTAGAGCCGTTTTTCTCAAATTCTACCTTAGCCTGGGTGACTTTGTTTTTAAGTTCTTTCTTTGTTCGTGCTGATATGGTAGTCTTGACCTTCTTACCAGTCACAGAATCAATGCCAAGATAGATACTAGAGCGGTAGACTGCTGATCCGTCTTTTTTCGTATGTTGTGTAATTTTCATGGTTTTAACTCCTTTTTCATCAGCAGGCAAGCAATTAGAAAAAGTTTTGAGTTTAGACCATGCGAGGAGCTACGAGAATGCCCCTATTTTCGATTTTAAGCAGTCAGACGGTAAATTATACCAGAATAGGAAACAAGTCGGATATGGGGCTTATATGGGGTTTGAAAAGGCCCACATATTGCAAGTAGTTCTATCTTAATGTGTCGGTGATATTATACCAATTATTCGGAAATCCAAGTGTATCCAATACAATGCCGGCTTCAATGGAGTGAGCTTTTTTATTTAGAGCTTTGGTTCTTTTTATAATAGTGTTATGTAATTGAGCGTATTGTGTGGACGCAAGTAGGCATTGCAAGGCAAGAAAAACATAATATACAGATTGTCTTGACGTATTAGCATTGTTATTGTAATAGTGGAAATAAGCTAGCTGTGGAAGATTCTCCCGACATTTATAATTGAAAAGTTTATTATTATGAGCAGTGATATTTCTAATTTCTAGTATATTTTTAATAATACTTTCTAAAGCCTTTCCGCTTAAAAGGTCTTTACTAGGTCTATTTTGGATGTATTCAATATTTTCTTGTAAGAATGGTGATAAATCTCTAGCTATTTGATTTTTTATATCAGTGTTTAGATTTCTATAAAAGTTAAATGCTTGCCCTAATGTAAGTTCATTGATGATAACCCAGAAAGGAACAACGCCATGTTGTTTATAGTGGTGTTTTATAGAATTGTTTTGCTTATCCCTATTATAATCATTGAGTATTCTAGCTAATATACTGATTAAGTTTGTAATTTGTGCGAGCCTTTTTGCATCTTTTTGTGTTTCAAAATTATTAATATCTAGATAAGAGTATGGCTTTGGATATGATTCTGAAAAACGATATGCCAGTACGGATTTAAAGTGTTTTTCTGCATCTATAATTGCTTTTAAAAAAGCTGATTTAATTTCTTTATCGTAAAAGTGTGTTGCAGCTATTTCTCTAAAGTCTGCACCAGTTATAAATTTATCTTTTGATGTTTGAAAAAATTTACTATATCCGTTGACGACGTTGTAATAGTTGTTAGTTAGAAGGTATCTTTTACATTCTTCTATGTTATCTATTTCTAAACCTCTAGACTGGAGAAGTTTTATTTGTTCATCTAATGTTTGAAATGGTTTCATATATGTTCCTTGTATACAAAAACACCACCTAGTAGAACTAGGCAGTGTTTCGCGTACTCTGTTCCCTTGGGAGCAGAAACTCTTCTCATTGCCTAATAATACTGTAATTTTTAGTTTTTGTCAATATTTTTAGTTTGTTTTTTAAAAATTTTTGAGTATCGAAAAAACTCAACGCTGGGAACATTGCTTTTATTGCATTGTCAGACAAGTTAGCGGTAGCAGGCTTGTCTTTTTCTATTTGTCAATTTTGCCGTTTTTTGCACTTTAGTCTGTAAAATCGGCTTTCTATTCTTCAATTTCCCCTGTTTTTGCACAATAGACCTTAGAAATAGGGGTTCTATTGGCGAATATGGGGGATTTTTTATTGTACGATGATTTCTCCAACAGGGATAAAATCTTTTTGTTTTGAAGATTTTGCGATTAAGTCGTATTGATCAGCGGATTTTTCATATCCAAGGGAAAGAGTAGTATTGTCGTCTGGTAATTTTTTAGCAAACTCAGATATAGACATCCGAAATACGGTAATTGCATTTTGCTGATTAGTTGTAGCAGAATTTGAATTGATTGCGTCCATAGTCTCTTTTGCGCTATCTTTAGCCGTTCCAGTTAGCAAAATCATGATTGTATCATGCGGTTCGGATGAATCTGAATCGATTACGTTATTTTGAATTTTAACGCTTATTGCTCCAGATGATTCAGGATCTAATTTTGATTTGATTTCAGAAATTAGATTGTCGTATTTACTGTTATCTACTTTGGTTTTAACGTTTGTTGAAGTAGTGTTTTTTTGCTCCGTTTTTGGTTGCTCCGAGCTATCTTTAGTAGTTGATTGATTGTTAGAGCAAGCCACTAGGACAGTAGCAGAAAGTAAAACAGCTGATGTGCTTAGTAATTTTTTCATAAGTAGTCTCCTATATGCTGATGTTTTTCTGATAAAAGATGGGGGATTATAGAATTTTCTCAAATACCATTGTGGCTTGAATACGGTCTCCACCGCCTAGTCCTTTGCTTCCACCATTGGCAGTTGTGATGGTATGCAGGCGATAACCTTTGGAAGCTTGTTTATTGATAACATCTTCTAATTCTGTAAGGTTTCCTGATCCAGTGCCGAAAAACTTTTCTTTCAAAGTTACCTGAAGGACAACGTAGTGTAGTCCATTTACTCCAGATGCGGTAGAAAAACTACCTTCTTGTTTAACAGTGTCAAAAAATCCCATGGGGGTTACTCCTTTTTAGCTTTTTATCAGATAATTCTAAGTAAATTCCAAATTATTTTTTATCAGTATAGTCTTTTATGATACCTATATCTTTATTTTTTTCGTATAGACTATTTACTAGTTGCATAACGATTTTTTTATCAGATTTTGAAAGGGTTAGAAAAGAACCGAAAAAATCTTGAAAAAGTATTGGCAATTGTCCAAGAGCTATATAGATTCTTGAAATATTATCAGAAAGAGTCCCATCGATTTCTTCATAATTATCTTCGGGTTGAGTTTTTTTCCACTCTTCAAGAATAAGATCCTTAATATCTTGTTCGATTACGGGAAGGCTTTCAGCTTTTACAAAAAGGGATAAATCCCTCTTACCGTTTTTTCGATTAGTTTCATCATATTCTGAAATTATATTTTTAAAATCTGGGTTGGTGAGTAATAATTTTACCATATTTCTATAGCTATCAAATGCATCATTTTGAATAGTTTTATAATCATCATACCCCAAAAGATATCCAACTGGTACTTCAAAGAAATCAGCTAGTTGTTGGGCTTTGTCTGATTTTATTTGGTGTTCGCCTTTTTCCCAGTTTAAAATTGTGAGTTTGGATACTCCGATTTCTTGAGCAAGTTCCTGTTGAGTCAGTTTTTTCCCTTGCCGTAATTCTTTCAATCTATTCATTTTTACACTACCTTTCCTCTCTATTCTATCACTATTTTTAAGATAAGTATAGAAAAATTATAACTAAATTTGATTTTTTCTCTTGACAAGTAAAGAAAGTTATACTAGAATGTAATCGTAGCAAGAAAAAGTATAGAAAACTATACATTGTGATTTAACCAGATAAACTTCATCTATCTACTACTTTTCACATCTGGTTCAAAAATTTTAAAAAAGGAGGTGTTTAAATGCTTATAACTGAGAGCATGGCAGAACGGGTCAGAGTTAAGCGTGCAGTTAATCGTATTACGATGAAAGAACTAGCACAAAAACTAGGGACAACTTATGCTACCTTACGTCAAGTGGAACAGGGTGATTATGACGCCCCAAGACGAATCTATCAATCAGTTAGTGAGTGGCTTGCTGAAGATTATTAGAAAGGAGCCTAAGACAGAATCTAGAAATATTCTGCTTGCTACCTATGGCAGTATCAAGGGTTTGTAGGGGTTTATTCTCTCCTAAATTTTCCCTACCTCAATGATTTACTTTGGTACTGTTTTAGGTGGCAAGCATTGACAAAAATAAGAAAGGAGCTAACCAATGGAATTGGTTTATATGGACGGCAAGAAAGAGCCGTATACACTGAGCAGTATCGTAGCAGAATGCACTGGATTGCAACATC
>CAURTW010000036.1:0-14020 GCA_963527705.1 uncultured Streptococcus sp. | reverse complement strand
ATAAGATACATAGATTACTCCTTTTTCTATCTTCCATTATAGCATATTTTTTCAGCCAGTGATAGCTCTCTTTAAAAGGCGCCGATACTGCCACCGCCTCCGCCTCCAGAGAAGCCTCCGCCAGAACTTCCACTTCCAGAAGATACGGAGTAGGTACTTGCTGTATTTGCGACACTGGCATAATGGCTCATTTGCGCGCTTGAATGATAAAACATACTATGCCAACCATAAGCTACATATAGATTGATATCTGGATTTTCCACTTGGATATGATGAACCTTCATCAAATGGCTGACCTTGTCCGCATAGCCAAATAAGGTTGCATAGACCAAGAGGCGATTCCAGACCACAATACTTTCCAATTCAGCCTGATCCAATCGTGCAATCTCACGCAACATATTTTCAAAACTGGTCCAGAGATAGTATACTTCTGCTCCTGCTTCATTTAGGACACCATCACGATTATCTAATCGAAGCTTCCAATAATAGAAAACAGCCAAAACCAAACCTAGAAAACCAAGTATTGGCAAGGGGATGTAAAGATATCCATAAACATCCAAACTGTACAAGAACAAACCAAATCCGATAAATAGGGACAAGATAGTCAAGACACCCATACCTACTTGCAAGGCCTTTTCCCCACCAGTTAAAAGACGATAATAATCTGGAAGTCCCCAGAAGATAACCCGATTTCTCACTCCTTCTTGCATCTCTTTCAATACTTCTTCAAAAGAAGATTTGAGCTGACGCCCCTTTGCTTGAATCCGTTTTTCATCAGAAACTTTTGCTCTACGATAAAGACTATCAGATACCTTGTAATCCGCAAACAAATTGGAAAGAGTTTCTTCTTTTTTGCCTGAAAAAGCTAGATTTAGACAGTCTTTCTCAAAACTGGACAAACCGTCTTCTTTTACCAGTCTCAAGCCAACTGCATCTCCCTCTGAAATAATAGAGACATTTCCACGGTCAATCACATCTAACAAGGTAGCTTGAATAAGTTGGTCAAAGGTGAATTTGCCAGCTCCTTTGGTTAGAGGACTCACTTCATCCAAGGAAGTCGAGTAGACAGCCTCTGATAAAACCATAGGTTCTAATTCCATTGGTGGTTCATAGAGACGATGATTTTTGGCATATTTAACCGAAGGAGTGGTCTTTCTTCTATAGATGAAATAGAAGCAGACGCTCAATAACAGAGAGATGGAAAGTATGGAAGGAAACACCCAAGTAACGAGTTGTTTACTCTGATCTTTTTCTTTAAAAATCGAGTCTTCTATCTTATTAAACTCTTCTAAACGATTCCCTTTCAATCCCTGATCCCTAGCGCTAGCAAAATCGGTCCGAGGCCAATAGGCATGTAACTCAACTCCACGTTTAGCCGGAAGATTGTCTAAACGGATAGTATAATCAAGGTTACTCTTTTCAACCGTTCCCTCTCTAAAAAGTTTCCCTGTATGGAAAAAGAGTTTTTCAGCTCCCTTATCTCCCCTTACATGAAATTCAAACTTTCCAATAGCCCCTGAACTATCTGTTAAAGGTTGCCAATTTAATTCAGCGATGTCATCATATAGAAAAAGCAAATTTTTTAAATTCCACGTGAGGTCAACTTCAACTGTGTCACCTTCCTGACCTGGATTATAAACTTTAACAGTATAACCATCTGCTCCTTCTATCACTTCGCTCGTAACATCTGTCAGTTCAGCACCGTTTTTCGAGGCCTGAACCTTTGGTTGAGGATCTATCTCAAATCCGCTAGGCATCTTGCCAGCACGTCCAAGTCCCACAATTTGACCCTTAAAGTCCTCCTCAAACTGGTAAACTATCTTCTGTCTAAATTCTGCCGTATTGTCTGCATGAATATACAAATCTCCTTGATAAGAGTTTATCTTGAAATCAATGGCAAAAACAGAGAGTGGAAGAAGGCAAAACAAGCCTAACACCAGTAAGAAAAAAGTTTTTTTCATCAAACAAGCCCCCTTTTTATCTTTGCTATCATTATATCATTTTTTCTCAAGTAAGGGCTTACCTGTATTGAAAAATAGAGTTTTTTTCGATAAAATAGGAGACAGTTATTTTTTAATAGATTAGAAATAGGAGAAATCATGAGAAAAATATACTTATCTATTTTCACAAGTCTCTTGCTGATGCTGGGACTTGTCAATGTTGCCCAAGCCGATGAATATTTACGCATCGGGATGGAAGCAGCATATGCTCCCTTTAACTGGACTCAGGACGATGATAGCAATGGGGCTGTCAAAATCGATGGGACTAACCAGTATGCTAACGGATACGATGTTCAAATCGCCAAGAAAATCGCTAAGGACTTAGGTAAAGAACCTTTGGTTGTTAAAACAAAGTGGGAAGGTCTAGTTCCTGCTCTTACTTCTGGTAAGATTGACATGATTATTGCAGGTATGAGTCCTACTGCCGAGCGTAAACAAGAAATTGCCTTTTCAAGCAGTTACTACACTAGCGAACCAGTTTTGCTTGTCAAAAAAGATTCTGCCTACGCAAGTGCTAAATCTTTGGCTGACTTTAACGGTGCGAAAATCACTTCTCAACAAGGTGTCTACCTTTATGACTTGATTGCACAAATCCCAGGTGCTAAAAAAGAAACTGCCATGGGAGACTTCGCTCAAATGCGCCAAGCTCTTGAGGCTGGTGTCATTGATGCTTATGTTTCTGAACGACCAGAAGCACTGACTGCTGAAGCTGCGAACTCTAAGTTCAAGATGGTTCAGGTAGAACCAGGTTTCAAAACTGGGGAAGAAGATACAGCTATCGCCATTGGACTTCGTAAAGATGACAACCGTATTAGCCAAATCAATGCCAGCATTGAAACCATTTCAAAAGATGACCAAGTTGCCTTGATGGATCGTATGATCAAAGAGCAACCTGCCGAAGCTACAACAACTGAAGAGACTAGCAGTAGTTTCTTTAGCCAAGTCGCTAAAATTCTTTCTGAAAACTGGCAACAACTCTTGCGTGGTGCTGGTATCACTCTTTTAATCTCTATCGTCGGAACCATCATAGGTCTCATTATCGGCCTTGCCATTGGTGTTTTCCGTACTGCTCCTCTCTCTGAAAACAAAGCCATTTACGGCCTACAAAAACTAGTCGGATGGGTTCTCAATGTCTATATCGAAATTTTCCGTGGTACCCCAATGATCGTTCAATCGATGGTTATCTACTATGGAACTGCCCAAGCTTTCGGTATCAACCTTGACCGTACACTGGCTGCTATATTCATCGTTTCGATCAACACCGGTGCCTACATGACTGAAATCGTCCGTGGTGGTATCCTCGCAGTTGACAAGGGACAATTTGAAGCTGCGACTGCTCTTGGTATGACTCATAACCAAACTATGCGTAAGATTGTCCTACCTCAGGTTGTCCGTAACATCCTACCAGCAACTGGTAATGAATTTGTCATCAATATCAAAGATACATCTGTATTGAATGTTATCTCGGTTGTCGAACTTTATTTCTCAGGAAATACCGTAGCAACTCAAACCTATCAATACTTCCAGACATTTACAATCATCGCCGTGATTTACTTTGTCCTCACCTTCACCGTAACACGTATCCTACGCTTCATCGAACGCCGCATGGACATGGATACCTATACTACAGGTGCTAACCAAATGCAAACGGAGGATTTGAAATAATGACACAAGCAATCCTTGAAATTAAACACCTCAAAAAATCCTATGGACAAAACGAAGTGCTAAAAGACATTTCTCTGACTGTCCACAAGGGAGAAGTTATCTCTATCATCGGAAGCTCTGGAAGCGGAAAATCGACCTTCCTACGCTCCATTAACCTACTTGAAACACCAACTGATGGACAAATCCTTTATCATGGACAAAACGTCCTCGAAAAAGGTTATGACCTTACGCAATACCGTGAAAAGTTGGGGATGGTTTTCCAATCCTTTAACCTCTTTGAAAATCTTAACGTACTTGAAAACACAATTGTCGCTCAGACGACTGTCCTTAAACGTGAACGTACAGAAGCTGAAAAGATTGCTAAAGAAAACTTGGAAAAGGTCGGCATGGGAGAACGCTACTGGCAAGCGAAACCAAAACAACTCTCAGGTGGTCAAAAACAACGTGTAGCCATCGCTCGTGCCCTTTCAATGAATCCGGACGCTATTCTCTTTGATGAACCAACATCAGCTCTCGATCCAGAAATGGTTGGAGAAGTCCTCAAAATCATGCAAGATTTGGCTCAGGAAGGCTTGACTATGATTGTCGTAACCCACGAAATGGAATTCGCCCGTGATGTCTCTCACCGTGTTATCTTTATGGATAAGGGTGTGATTGCTGAAGAAGGCAAACCAGAAGACCTCTTCACCAATCCTAAAGAAGACCGTACAAAAGAATTCCTTCAACGTTATCTCAAATAAAAAGAAAAGGCTGCATCAACCGTGCAGTCTTTTTACTAGCCAAAAAATGAAAAGGCAGACCTTATTCAAGAATCCGCCATCATCCAAAGATTAATCTTCAAATTTTTCATGATTTTTATCATAGAAATCAATTAAACCTAGAGCCGTTTCAAACGAAATATTTTTTACTTTTGCACGCCCCTGCGCTAGAGCAATGATAGACATTTCACGCGCATTCGTTTCTTTAGAGATACGGTAGCCTGTGATTTTCTTATCACGAACCCAGCCAACAACTGATTCTACTTTTTCAAAGTTTGACTTAGCCATGTCCTTCTCCTATTTTCTTCTTTACGATATTTAATTGTATACGTTTTTATGTGTTTTGTCAATAAAAAAACATATATTCAATAAAATTAATGATTTATTTTTCTGTTACTATCTTATTAAAGCCGATAATATATAGGTTTTTACTTACTATAAACCATTAGTAAATACCTTTAAAATAATTGTATTATTAACTCTTTTGTTTGTAAAAATATTCATAATTTACAAATGCCAGTTCGGGATAGGTTAGACAGGTTTTATCTTCAACTTTATTCTATTTATCCAACTTTAAAACAATATTTCTAATAGTGAAAGACTTTCTCTCCACACTATTACTAACTATTATTTCTCTTCTCCTTCTTTGATATTCTTCCTGCCTTTATAAGCACTTTTCACTTGATCAACTGGTACTATTTATTTACTTTATCAATATTCCTTTTTATTTCTTCAAACCTATAAAAAGATGAGTAGTTAGGAAACAATAGTATCCTATCTTCCAACATTTTCCACTGTTTTTATCTTCTTAGTATCTTATCACTCTTCTCAGTTAACTCAGTATAAGGCTTCTCATTAGTATTGATTATTTTTTCTAATTCCTATTATATTTAGCCAAATTTCAGATTAGCTATATATAAAATAGTAGATTTCAAAAAACTCCTTACATATAACAAGTAATTTTACTCCCTTACTATAAACTGAATCAAAAAACATAGGTACTATAATGAGTTATGATAGAAATAGCGTAATCGATTTCCTAAGTCCATAGGAATCGCCCCCTTTCTTCATCTTCATTATAGCACCTATACATCAATTGTGCAAATAATATGATATTTTTTTATTAGTCCTCAGACAAGCATATTATAGAGCGTTTCGTTACCATTTAAGTTAATATAAGCTGGATCAAAACCTTCCATTCGACGAATCAAGCCTGCATAATCATGCTTATCTGCCAAGGCAATCCCAATCAATACTGGGCCTGTCCCCTTGCTAGCTCGTTTGATATACTCAAAACGTGTGATATCATCATCTGGCCCCAAGATATCATTTACAAACTCACGCAAAGCCCCCGGACGCTGTGGAAAATTAACCACAAAGTAATGCTTAATTCCATCATAAATCAGGGCTCGCTCTTCCATTTCAGGCATACGGTTGATATCATTATTCCCTCCAGAAATGATACAACAAATAGTTTTCCCCTTGATATATTCAGCTAAAACCTCTAAAGAGGCGATACTAGCCGCTCCAGCAGGTTCTGCGACAATCCCTTGTTTAGAGTAAAGGTCAATCAAGGTTTCAGAAATCAATCCCTCATCGACACCTACCAAAGTTTGAACATGTTGACGAGTTGCTTCATAGGTCAACTGACCTACCTTTTGCACAGCAATCCCATCCGCAAATTTGTCAATTTCTTTAAGTTTGACAGGTCCACCAGCTTCAAAGGCCGCCTTCATGGAACGTGCCCCATTAGCCTCTACCCCAATGATTTCAATTTCTGGACTTGTTTCCTTGATATAGGTAGAAACCCCAGCAATGAGACCACCGCCACCAACAGGAACCAAGACAGCATCAAAATCAATCGATTCTTTTCGAGCTTCTTCTAAAATTTCATAAGCAACTGTCCCTTGACCAGCTTGAACATGAGCATCATCAAAGGGATCGATAAAGGTACGATTTTCAGAGACTGTAAATTCTTGAGCTGCTTTAGCTGAGGCATCAAAGGTATCTCCAACTAGTTTAATGGTTACGAAATCCCCACCAAAAAAGCGAACTTGACCAATCTTTTGTTGCGGAGTAGTAATGGGCATAAAAATAGTAGCAGGAATTTTCATCTCATTACAAGTATAGGCAACTCCCTGCGCATGATTTCCCGCAGAGGCACAGACTACCCCACGCTCACGTTCTTCCTTACTGAGCTGGGAAATGGCATAATAGGCACCACGAATTTTAAAAGAACGAACACGTTGGGCATTTTCTTTTTTCAAATAAATCTTAGCACCATACTTCTCCGATAAATAATGGTCGTAATCCAGTGGTGTATTAACGACCACACCATTCAAGACTTTATGAGCCTTGATGATATCTTTTGAACTTAACATCTTTTTCTCCTAGACTATTTCATACTTATCGCAATCCATTCTTTTAAAAAGAGATGAATTGATTATAAAAGCGAGTTAGTCCCCCAACTCGCCTTCACCTTAATCTCTATCAATTAGTTATAGATTTTGAATGCATCATCGTCATTTTTACCAACAAATGGCATTGCTTTACGCAATTCTGCACCAACTTTTTCAATTTCAAGGTTAGCTGCTTGTTCACGGTAAGCAGTTAATTTTGGACGACCAGCCTTGTAGTCATTTACAAAGTCATTTGCAAATTTACCATTTTGGATATCTGCCAAAACAGCTTTCATGTTTTCTTTAACTTGCTCAGTAATCACACGTGGACCTGATACATAGTCACCGTATTCAGCAGTGTTTGAAATAGATTGACGCATTTTCTTGAATCCACCTTCATAGATCAAGTCAACGATCAATTTCATTTCGTGAAGAACTTCAAAGTAAGCCAATTCTGGGGCATAGCCTGCTTCTGTCAAGACTTCAAAACCTGCTTCGATAAGGGCAGTCAAACCACCACAAAGTACGGCTTGTTCACCAAACAAATCTTCTTCAGTTTCTTCTTTGTAAGTTGTTTCAAGCAAACCAACACGAGCTGCCCCAACACCTTTACACCAGTCCATAGCAATGTTTTTCGCATTTCCAGTTGCATCTTGGTAAACTGCGTAAAGAGCTGGCACACCAAATCCTTCTTCGTAAGTACGACGTACCAAGTGTCCTGGTCCTTTAGGAGCACACATGAAGACATCTACATCTGCAGGAACTTTGATAAATTCAAAGTGGATATTGAAACCATGAGCAAATCCAACTGCGTTTCCAGCTTCCAAGTTTGGAGCGATTTCTGCTTCGTACAATTCTTGTTGGATTTCGTCTGGTGCCAAAATCATGATAACGTCAGCCAATTTAGTTGCTTCTGCTACTGTGTAAGTGTCAAATCCATCTTCTTTTGCTTTGTCAAAAGATTTACCTGGACGCACACCGATGATGACATCACGACCTGAGTCACGCAAGTTTTGAGCATGCGCATGTCCTTGTGAACCATAACCGATTACGGCGATTTTTTTACCGTCAAGTGCTGCTACTTTAACATCTTTTTCGTATTCCATTTGAACTGCCATAGTTTTTCTCTCTTTTCTATTATTTATTGCCTTTTAGGCTGGTTTAACAAATTTAAGTTGGATTTTTAATCGCGGGTAAATCCAGTTGCACCCGTACGAGCGATATTGCGAATACCGTATGGTCGAATGACTCGCAACAGGGCTTCGCTCTTTTCTGCATTTCCTGTCATCTGAATAGTAATTGAACTTGGTGCTACGTCTACCACCGTTGCACGGAAAGGTTGAATAATCGCCAGAATCTCAGCTCGTTTCTCAGCTGGCGCTGACATCTTAACCAAAATCACCTCGCGCTCCAAATGAGGCTTGTCTGTAATATCACGAATGCGAATCACATCAATCTGACGATTGAGCTGCTTGATGATTTGCTCCACTTCATCATGAGAAGCAACATCAATAATAATAGTGATACGCGATACATTCGGATCTTCTGTTGCTCCAACAGAGATGCTTTCGATATTAACCTGACGACGAGACAGGACACCGGTAAAGCGATTGAGGACTCCTGAACGATTCTGTAGTTTTGCTGTTAACATTCTACGCATGGAACTTCACCCCCAACATCTCATGATTACTCTTACCAGCTGGTACCATTGGTAACACCTGTTCCTTACGAGAAATATCTACCTCGATTAGCATAGGAACATTCTCAGTGATGACTTCAAGGTCTTGAGCCAAGGTCTCAGGATTGTCAAACTTATAGTTTTTAATGCCATAAGCCTGTGCCATCAATTGGAAATCTGGAAGGGTATCAAAGACTGACTCTGATGTTCTACCTTCATAGAAGGATTCCTGCCACTGGCGAACCATTCCAAGTGAGTGATTGTTCAGCATAACCACCTTGATTGGCACTTTGTAAATATTCAAAATAGCCAATTCCTGGTTAGTCATTTGGAAACCACCATCCCCAACAAACAAGACTACTTCCTTATCTGGGTTAGCAATTTTAGCCCCGATTGCTGCTGGAATTCCAAATCCCATGGTTCCCAAACCACCTGAAGTCACTAACTGACGTTCATTTTGGTAGGGATAATACTGGGCTGTCCACATTTGGTGTTGACCAACGTCTGTTACCACAATGGCATCTCCGTTAGTTAATTCACCAATTCGTTCAATAACGGCTTGAGGTTGAACCACACGTTCTTTCTTATCATAAGAACGAACACGGTTCTTGTCTTTAGTGACTTTTTCAATCCATTTCTCAGTATTGTTATGAACTGTTGGTTCTGCCAGCAACATTTGCAAGGCCTTTTTAGCATCTCCAACTACAGGAATATCTGCACTGATAATCTTGCCAATCTCGGCTGGGTCAATATCAATGTGGGCAACCTTAGCATTCTTAGCGAAAGTCTTAGGATTTCCTGTCAAGCGGTCATCGAAACGACAACCAATACTAATCATAAAGTCCGCTTCCGTCATGGCAATATTAGCTGCGAATGACCCGTGCATGCCTCCCATTCCAAGGAAGAGTGGATGACTCGTTGCAATCGTTCCTTGTCCCAAAAGACTGGTTACCACCGGAATTTGATAGCGTTCTGCAAATTCATTTAATTCTGCAGCAGCTTCAGCATAACTAATTCCACCACCAGCTAGCAAGACTGGTTTTTTAGCCTTGGATAATTGCTTCAAGATTTTCTTGATTTGCATATCATTTGGCTCAAGAGTCGGCTGATAGCTTGGTAGGTTCACTTCTGGTGAATAGATGAAGTCGGTTTCTAAAGCAGATACGTCTTTAGGTAGGTCAATTACGACCGGCCCTGGTCGACCTGTTGTTGCGATATGAACAGCTTCCGTAATGATACGCGGAATATCAGCTGTCTCACGAACTTGATAATTGTACTTAGTGATTGGCATGGTAATTCCCACGATGTCTGCCTCCTGAAAGGCATCCTTTCCAATCCCTGCTCGCGCCACCTGACCTGTAAAGACCAAAAGGGGAACGCTATCGCTCATGGCATCTGCAATCCCTGTAATGGCATTTGTTGCTCCCGGCCCACTCGTGACGACGGCAACGCCCAACTTTCCAGTTGATTTGGCATATCCTTCAGCTTCGTGCAAACAACCTTGCTCATGGCGTCCTAAGATGTGGCGAATACCTTTAAAATTGTATATCGCATCATACAAAGGTAAGACTGCACCACCAGGATAACCAAAAATGGTATCAATCCCTAAGTCCCGAAGTGTTTCCAAAACTAGGTCCGACCCCGTCTTAGGAGATTCTAAACTGATTTTCTCCATTGTTCCCCTTTCTCTTCTCTTAAAAATAACTTGTTACTATCATACCATTTTTTCAAAAATTTTCAAGACAAAAGAAGAAATTTTCTGAATTTTCTATTTTAACGTTTATTTATGAACATTCTCTTTTTTTTATAAGTTTTTAAAAGGTAATTTATATTCTTTTTCAGCTTATTTCTATTTATAATTATATATTTCTTCCACAAATTACTTTAACTCATTTTTATATGAAATTTTTATGAGTGCATGTTTTCAGAATCTATAAAATTTATCGGAACTATCCAAAAAAGGAAGCCACTAAGTGACTTCCTTCTAGAGTGAGAACTGATTAGTCTTCACCTTTGTTTTTCTTAATGATTTCTTCTTGTACTGACTTAGGTACATCTTCGTAGTGGTCAAATACCATCATGAAGGTACCACGTCCTTGAGATGCTGAACGAAGAACTGTTGCGTAACCGAACATTTCAGCAAGTGGAACGTAAGCACGAACGATTTGGCTGTTACCGTGAGCTTCCATACCATCTACACGTCCACGACGAGCAGTTACGTGACCCATAACATCACCAAGGTTTTCTTCAGGAACAGTGATGGTTACAAGCATCATTGGCTCAAGGATAGCTGGTTGTGCTGACTTAGCAGCTTCTTTAAGAGCAAGTGAAGCCGCGATCTTGAAGGCAGTTTCAGATGAGTCGACATCGTGGTATGAACCATCGTAAAGCTTAGCTTTCACGTCAACCATTGGGTAACCTGCAAGAACACCGTTAGCCATAGATTCTACCAAACCTTTTTCAACCGCTGGGATAAATTCACGAGGAACCACACCACCGACGATTGCGTTTTCGAATTCGAATCCTTTACCTTCTTCGTTTGGACTAAACTCAATCCATACATCACCAAATTGACCTTTACCACCAGACTGACGTTTGAAGAATCCACGTGCTTGAGTAGAAGCGCGGAATGTTTCACGGTAAGATACTTGAGGAGCACCTACGTTCGCTTCGACTTTGAACTCACGACGCATACGGTCAACAAGGACATCAAGGTGAAGCTCACCCATACCAGAGATAACTGTTTCACCAGTTTCAACGTTTGTTTCAACGCGGAATGTTGGATCTTCTTCAGCCAATTTTTGAAGTGCAATACCCATCTTGTCTTGGTCAGCTTTAGATTTTGGCTCAACCATCAATTGGATAACTGGTTCTGGAACGTGGATTGACTCAAGGATGATTTTAGCTTTTTCATCTGTCAATGAATCACCAGTAGTTGTATCCTTCAAACCAATAGCAGCTGCAATATCACCAGCATAAACGGTTTCGATTTCTTGACGACTATTGGCATGCAATTGCACAAGACGTCCGATACGTTCACGTTTACCTTTAGAAGTGTTCATTACGTAAGAACCTGATTGAAGAACACCTGAGTATACACGGAAGAATGTCAAACGACCTACAAATGGGTCTGTTGCAATCTTGAAGGCAAGAGCTGCGAATGGCTCTTCGTCAGATGCTGGACGAGTTTCTTCTTCGTCTGTATCTGGGTTGATACCTTTGATTGCTGGGATGTCAAGTGGGCTTGGAAGGTAGTCGATAACCGCATCAAGCATCAATTGAACACCCTTGTTCTTGAAGGCAGAACCACACAATACTGGGAAGAATTCAACGTTGATAGTTGCTTTACGGATAGCAGCTTTCAATTCTTCGTTAGTGATTTCTTCACCTTCAAGGTATTTCATCATCAAGTCTTCATCAGTTTCAGCAACTGCTTCAACCAATTTTTCACGGTATTCTTGAGCTTGGTCAAGATATTCAGCTGGAATATCTTCTTCAAGGATATCTGTACCAAGGTCGTTAGTATAGATTTCAGCTTTCATCTTGATCAAGTCGATGATACCGCGGAAGTCATCTTCAGAACCGATTGGCAATTGGATTGGGTGTGCATTTGCTTGAAGACGGTCGTGAAGTGTGCTTACAGAGTAAAGGAAGTCAGCACCGATTTTGTCCATTTTGTTGGCAAATACGATACGTGGAACTCCGTACTCAGTTGCTTGACGCCAAACTGTTTCAGTTTGAGGCTCAACACCTGATTGTGAGTCAAGAACAGTAACCGCACCGTCCAATACACGAAGAGAACGTTGTACTTCGATTGTGAAGTCCACGTGTCCTGGTGTGTCGATGATGTTTACGCGGTGGTTGTTCCATTGAGCTGTTGTCGCAGCAGATGTGATAGTGATACCACGTTCTTGCTCTTGCTCCATCCAGTCCATTTGTGACGCACCTTCGTGAGTTTCACCGATTTTGTGGATTTTACCAGTGTAGTAAAGAATACGCTCAGTAGTTGTTGTTTTACCGGCATCGACGTGAGCCATGATACCGATATTACGAGTTTTTTCAAGTGAAAATTCGCGTGCCATGAGGTTTGTTTCTCCTATTTATTTTAATTTCTATTCTATTATAACACGATTTTAATAAAAACGGATAGGCAGGACCTACCCGTTCTCAATGTTTATCTTGTTTTTGTTGGTTTCAACTTGTAGACAAGTTGAATTGAACTCGGGCTAAAAGCTCAAGTTAACTGATTCGAACCCGAGCGAGGCCCGGTGCAAAAAAGATAAACTGCTTTGTGTTCACGGAACACTGCATCAGTTTCCTATTTTTGCCTTGGGCCTTTGCCGCTCTTAGTATCATTTTATTACCAACGGAAGTGTGCGAAGGCACGGTTAGCTTCAGCCATACGGTGAGTGTCTTCACGTTTCTTAACAGCTGCACCAGTGTTGTTAGCAGCATCCAAGATTTCTTTTGCAAGACGGTCTTGCATTGTGTGTTCACCACGAAGGCGAGCGATGGTTACCAACCAACGAAGTCCAAGTGTTGTACGACGTTCTGGACGAACTTCAACTGGGACTTGGTAGTTAGATCCACCAACACGACGTGCACGTACTTCAAGTACAGGCATGATGTTTTCCATAGCTGTTTCAAATACTTCAAGTGCATCGTTTCCAGTAGCTTCTTTGATTTGCTCAAAAGCACCGTAAACGATTGAAGCAGCTGTACCACGTTTACCATCAAGCATAACGCGGTTGATAAGACGAGTAACTAGTTGTGAATTGTAAAGCGGATCTGGCAATACGTCACGTTTTGGAGCTCTATTTTTACGACTCATTTCTCTTTATCCCCTTTCCTTATGCTTTTGGACGTTTAGTACCGTATTTAGAACGGCCTTGTTTACGATCGTTAACACCTGCAGTATCAAGTGCACCACGGACGATATGGTAACGTACCCCTGGAAGGTCTTTTACACGTCCACCACGAAGAAGCACCACGCTGTGCTCTTGCAAGTTGTGTCCGATACCTGGGATGTAGGCAGTAACTTCGATAAGGTTGCTCAAACGTACACGAGCGAATTTACGAAGGGCAGAGTTAGGTTTTTTAGGTGTCATTGTTCCCACACGAGTTGCAACACCACGTTTTTGTGGTGAAGAAACGTTTGTTTGAACTTTTTTATGACTGTTGTAACCAACGTTCAAAGCTGGTGATTTAGATTTTTCTACTTTTGATTTACGCGGTTTGCGAACCAATTGGTTAATTGTAGGCATCTACATTCTCCTGTGTTTTTTTATTTTTGGTGATGATACACTTGGTGACAGCTATCATCTGTGTGTACTTTTGCAACATTTGTCAGCACGTCCCTGTACACTCTTGAGAGACCAAAAGTAAAAAGTACCGTCTATTATTGTAACAAAATTTTCCATTGGTTGTCAAGATATTTTTCTTTTTTGTATGCGGTAGAATTTTTTAGGTAACTTCTCAAAGTAACTTCCACTTGGCTAGCCAAAGTGGAAATTAGTCTAA